>NZ_SNWG01000003.1:50243-201660 GCF_004362195.1 Microbacterium sp. BK668 | reverse complement strand
CGACACCCCCACGCCGATCCCACACCGCACACACCACAAGCCGCCGACCACCCACCACACCCCGAGCAGCCGACACCCCCACCCCCGACATCACGGTCGCGATGTCGGCGCGCCCTGCCCGAGGACCTTGAGCAGGTACGCCCCATAGCCGCTCTTGACCAGGGGCTCGGCGCGCTCGCGCAGCTCGTCGTCGGTGAGGAAGCCCATTCGCCACGCGACCTCTTCCGGGCATCCGATCGACAGTCCCTGCCGGCGCTCCACCGTGCGGATGAAGTCCGTCGCCTCGCTCAGCGAGTCGAACGTCCCCGTGTCGAGCCACGCCGTCCCGCGGGGAAGCAGCTCGACCTTGAGGTCGCCGCGCTCGAGATACGCGCGGTTGACGTCGGTGATCTCGAGCTCACCCCGGGGCGACGGCGTGAGATCCTTCGCGATGGCGATCACGTCGTTGTCGTAGAAGTACAGTCCGGGGACGGCGTAGTTGCTCTTCGGCCGGGCCGGCTTCTCCTCGAGCGAGACGACCGTGCCGTCTTCGGCGAACTCGACGACGCCGTAGGCCGTGGGGTCGTCGACCCAGTAGCCGAAGACGACTCCTCCCGTGAGGTCGGTGTACTGCCGCAAGCGGGTTCCCATCCCCTGGCCGTAGAAGATGTTGTCGCCGAGCACGAGGGCGGCCGAATCCGCGCCGATGTGCTCCTCGCCCAGGATGAACGCCTGCGCCAGGCCGTCGGGGGACGGCTGCGTCTTGTACGTGATCGAGACTCCGAACCGCGACCCGTCGCCCAGCAGCCGACGGAACTGGTCCGAGTCCTGAGGTGTCGTGATGATCAGGATGTCGCGGATCCCCGCCAGCAGCAGCGTCGACAGCGGGTAATAGATCATCGGCTTGTCGTACACCGGCACCAGCTGCTTGCTGACGCCGAGGGTGATGGGATGGAGTCGGGAGCCGGTGCCTCCCGCGAGGATGATGCCGCGCATGCCGTCCAGTCTCTCGGATGCCGGAAGCGCCGCAAAACCCCGGATCCGACGGCGGGCGCGTGCGCCGGCCGAACGCCCTCAGGCGATGACGTCGGCGAAGGACGCGAGCGCCCTCGGGAGCTCGACGGATGCGGACGACGCAGCCCGTGCCGCCGACGCGTGACCGTTCGCGCGCAGCTCCCGCCAGGCATCGTCCAGACGCAGCGCGTCGCCGAGGGAGCGCGCCATCGCGTCCAGGTCGCCGCCCGCGAACAGGAGGGCGTTGTACCCGTCGAGCACCTCGTGCGACAGCACGGGGTTCACCGGTGCGACGAGCACACCGCCGAGCGACATGAGCGCGTACGGCACCAGCGACGACGCATGCGCGCCGAAGTCGACGACTGCGCGCGGTCGCAGCGCGTGCGCGTCGGCGAGCGCCCGACGGGTCGGGATGTCGGGGACGGCGACGACGGTGCGACCGTGGGCGTGAGCGACGGCACGCACAGCGGCGAGTTCGACGCTCCCGGCGCCGACGACGAGCACGACCGACGCCGCCTCGTCGGGCAGCGCCTGGGGTGGCAGGGCGGGGGGGATCCGCGCGCGCACCTCCCACGCCGCCTCCGCCTGCAGCTGCCGCTGGACGAAGCGGTTGGGCGCGATGTAGTCGAACTCGGGTCGGTAGCCGGCGACGATCGCGGCCTGTCGCGCGGGATCGTCCGGATGGGCTCCGCTCTCCATCGCCGGGAGCAGATAGACCGGCAGACCGGCGCGCGCGGTCGCGAGCCAGACCGTCTGGGCGACGGTCCAATCGCACGCGACGACCGTGCCTCCGCGCTCGGCGAGCCGCTCGATGAGCGCCTCGTCGCGGTCCTCGGTGCGGTACACCTCCGCATCCCGGCCCGAGGCGCGCGCCGTGTCGGCCAGGAAGTCCACGTACGCCTCCCACAGCCCGTCCGACGCCGGACCGGTGACGAAGGAGACCGGCGCGTCGAGGGGCACCCGGCGGGTGAGGTACTTCTCCTCCCACCTGCGCCAGAACCGTCGCATCGACGCGAGCTCGCGATGGCCCTGGCTGTAGCCGCGGGAGGCCGACTCATGATGGACCAGGAGAGCGGCCGGCTGGAAGTAGCAGCGGATGCCGCGCTCCCACGCCCGCAGCCCATAGTCGACGTCCTCGAATCCCAGCCAGAACTCATCGTCCAGGAGGCCGACGCGCTCGAACGCCTCGCGCGTGATGTAGACGCACGCCCCCGAGATCGACGTGTTGTATCCGGGGACATTGGCTGCCGGCTTGGTCGCCGGCGCACCGACGTTCAGGTGGCCGAACCACTGCGGAGCGAGAAGACGGGCGTAGTAGGTGCCGCCGTACTGGATACGGCCGTCCGGGTAGACGAGCATCCCGCTCACGAGGCCGATCTTCGGGTCGATGGCGTACGCGCTGTACTGCAGCGCCTCCAGCCAGCCGCGCTTGGCGACGATGTCACTGTTGAGCAGGACGATGTCGTGCTTCGCCTGCTGCATCCCGACGTTGACGGTGCCGGCGAATCCGCGGCGTTCGGCTTTGAAGATGACGCGCACGCGCTCGGACTCGAACGCGCGGAGCTGGGCCGAGACCGCCTCATCGATGTAATCGTCGACGATCAGGACCTCGTAGTCGATCCCGGTCACGGTCTCGGCGATGCTGGCGAGCGCCTCCGTGAGCAGTGGCACGTCGTTGTAGCTCGGGATGACGATGCTCACGGGCCGCTTGTTCGCTGCGATCCATCCGGCGATCTCCCCGTTAGGGCCGACGCCGCGGGTGTTGAGAGTATAGGAGCGGTTTGTCCGGGCAGACCGGTACTGCTCTTTCCATGACTCGGGAAGCTGCGAGTACACGCGCCGAGCGAGGCGCGCGAGAAGGTCTGGCATCAGGACGTCATCCACTCAACGGAACACGGAATTCTCAATGGTAGCCACTCCTCCCCCCTCCCCCTCCCGCCGGCCGAAGGTGGTCGTCGTGGCCGCGGATGTCGTCGGACGCCACATGGCCGGTCCCGGCATCCGCGTCGTCGCGATCGCCCGTCAGCTGTGCGCGGTCGCCGACGTGACCCTGGCGGTGGGGACCACCGAGAGCGAGCTGTCCGTCTTCGCCGACGACGACTTCGACGTCGTCGGCTACACGAGCTCCGAGCAGCTGCTGGCGCTCGTCACGGCAAGCGACATCGCCTTCTGCCAGTTCACCGACGCGGACGTGGTGCGCCGCGCCCTCGCCACGGGCACCCGATTCATCTTCGACCTCTACAACGCACTGCCCGCCGAGACGATCGGCGCGGAGCGCATCGGGGGCTTCACCACCCAGCCCGAGATGGACGACGTCTTCCGCGACCTCTTGGCCTTCTTCCGCCTCTGCGTGAAGGCGGGAAGCTATTTCGTCACCTCGAACGAACGGCAGCGCGACTTCTGGGTCGGCTATCTGCTGTCCGCCGGCGCGCTGCTTCCGAGCGACCTCGGCGGCCGCACGGTGGAGGACATCATCGGACTCGTCCCGTTCGGTATGCCCGAAGGCGAGCCGCACGCCGCAGAGCATGCCCTGCGGGGCACCTCCGGCATCGCGGAGGACGACGTCATCCTGCTGTGGGCGGGCGGCATCTGGGATTGGTTCGATGCGGAGACCCCCATCCGCGCCGTCGCGGAGCTGCGGCGGACGCGCCCGGACATCCGCCTGGTGTTCTACGGCACGACGCATCCGAATCCGGTCGTCGGGCGGCCGAGGACGGTCGACCGGGCCATCGCCCTCGCGGATCGGCTGGGAGTCCTCGACGACGGCGTCCACTTCGTAGACGGCTGGGTGCCGGCCGACCAACGCGCCTCATTCCTGCTCGACGCCGACATCGCAGTCTCGGCGCACAAGGCATCCTTCGAGACCCGCTACGCCTTCCGCACGCGCATCCTCGACCACTTCTGGGCATCGCTTCCCAGCGTGGTGACGGAGGGCGACTGGTTCGCCGACTACATCGGCGTCCACGGCCTCGGAGAGGTGGTGGGCTACGGCGACGTGGAGGCGGTGAAGACCGCCATCCTCGAACTCACCGACGCCGCGGTCCGCGACGCGATCCGCGAGAACATCCGCGGCATCCGCGAGAACTGGCGCTGGAGCGTCACGACGCGCGACCTCGTCACCGCCGTGGAGAACTGGGAGAGCGTGCTCGTCCCGCGGCGCCTCGACGATCCCGTCCCGCCCGTCCCGTCGCCTCCCGGCCCGGTGCCGCGAGGAGTGCGCGCGCGTCTGTCAGGGACGGTCGTCGGCCGGCTCTACCGGGGCCTCCGTCGCCGGGCGGCGGGCGCCTACCACAGGCTCCGCGACGGCGTCGGCCTGTGACGCGCTGAGCGCGAGGTCGGAGTAGAACGCCGCGACCCGATCCAGTACGACGGGCCAGGCGTACTGCGCCGCGGTGCGGAGCCCGTTCTCGCGCAGGCGGTCGCGCTCCGCCGGGTCGTTCATGAGGCCGCGGATCGCGGCAGCCAGTCCTGCGGCGTCGTCCTGCGCGACGAACACGGAGTTCTCGCCGTCGCGGCAGAAGTCGCGGTTGCCGTGGGAGTCGGTCGTGATGACCGGGCATCCTGCCGCCATCGCCTCGAGGACGGGAAGGCAGAAGCCCTCGTGACGGGAGGTCTGCACGAAGATCGTGGCCGAGTTGTACAGCTCGTTGACCTGGGCGTCCCGCGGCCGCTCGGAATACTCCACTCGCTCGTCGACGAGGATTCCCGGCTCGGTGCCGAAGAGCATCAGTGTCGGACGTTCCTCACCGAGCGCGCGCCACGCGCGCTCGGTCATCGCGAAGTTCTTCTGGAAGAAGGAGCGGCCCAGGGCCAGCACGGCGTCGTCGCGGCGCGTCCAGTCCGGCAGGACGTGGAACGCCTTCGGGTCGAAGCCGTGCGGGATGAGCGTCGCCTCGATGCCGATCTCGGCGAGCTCTTCCACCTGATAGCTCGCCTCCGTCAGGCTGGCGAACTCCCGGCGGTAACTCGACACGACGGCGGCCTGCGCGACCGCGTCGTTCGGGTAGAACCACGTCTCGAACTCCTGGATCAGGTAGACGGGGATCCCGTGGTTCACCGACGCCAGCCACACCACCTGCGCGGTCTCCCACCAGGTCGCGACCTTGATCGCGTCCACGTTGCGGAGGGAGAGCAGGAGATCCTCGTAGGTGGTGTACGTGCGCACAGGCACGTGCAGATCGAACCAGGTGGGTTCGCCCTCCAGAGACCAGATCTCCACCTCGAAGCCCCGCTCGGCCAGACCGTTGGCGATCTCGAAGACGGCGCGGATGCCGCCGCTGATGGACGTCGCGTTGAGGACGAAGACGACGCGGGTCGCGCCGCCGGCAGTCCGGACGAGGCGATCGAGCGCCCAGCGGCGCTGCTCCCCCGCGAGCCGCAGGGCGGGCAGCTCGTGCACGCGCACGACGGCGCTGCTGAAGCAGAGGGTCCGGATGTTGCCCGCCCAGCCGTGCCGGACGAGCCGGGCGATCTGGGTGTCGAAGTCCGCATCCGCGACGCTGCGTTCCGCCAGGTCGACGCGGTCGAGCGCATCCGACGTCGCGTAGAAGGCGTGACGGGCTGCGGTCAGCACGTAGCGCGGCACGGCGGCCTGCCCGTAGTCGCGCAACGGTGTCACGGCCGGGACGACTCGGCCCTGGCGACGGTCGATGTCATAGCCCGCCGCGAGCGCGTGACCGGTCGAGTACGCCGGCGTCACGAAGCCGACCTCGCCGCCGTCGTGGTAGACGTACGCCGCATGCTGCAGCTGCACGATGACGTCCGGATCGGGCAGCGGCTGTGACGCATCGACGACGAACAGGTCCCACCGTCGCCGCCACTGGTGCATCCAGGAGCGGACGGAGGCGAGCTCGACCTCGGGTCCGTCCCCCTGCCCGGTGACCGAGTACAGGCGGGACGGGAGATCGCCCAAGCGTTCGGCCGTCGATGCGCTCACGAGGAAGTGGACGGCGAAGCGCTCGTCGACGCGGCGCGCCCATGCCGCTGCATCCTCCTGCGGGTCGCCGTCGATCAGCACCACCACGGCGTGGCCATCGACCGTGAGCCACCCTGCCGCACGCTCCGGGGTGAGCGCGGTCGTCACCCCGTTGCCGAAGGTCACTCCCGCCGGCCGGCGGGAGGCGACGACCGCCTTGCGGTGCCGCACGTATCGCCGCGGACCGAGTTCGAGAAGCATCGCACCTTGGAAGAAGGCGCGACCGACGAGATCCGAAATCCTCGCCGCGACACGTGCACCGCCTCGGACGACTCTTCTCAGCATTCCGCTCCAACCGCTCGTGCATCCGCAGACACGAGTGTAGATCGGGGCGTGCCGCGCTCCCCAACCCGACGGCGCCGAGCCGGCGGAACGGCGTGTCCGGCGACGGCGGATACCCTGGAGCAATGCGCAACATCCTCGTCACGGGCGGCGCCGGCTTCATCGGTTCCAACTTCGTGCACCACGTGCTGGAAACCGGTGACGACCACGTCACCGTCCTGGACAAGCTCACGTACGCCGGCAACCGCGCGTCGCTCGAAGGGCTGCCGGCCGATCGGCTCGACTTCGTCGAGGGCGACATTGCCGACGCGGCGCTCGTCGACGGGCTCTTCGCGGAGGCCGACGCCGTGGTCAACTTCGCGGCGGAGTCGCACAACGACAACTCCCTCTCCGAGCCGCGGCCCTTCCTCGACACGAACATCGTGGGCACCTACACCCTGCTGGAGGCAGCCCGCGCGCACGGGACGCGTCTGCACCACATCTCGACCGACGAGGTCTACGGAGACCTCGAGCTCGACGACCCCGTGCGCTTCACCGAGCGGACCCCGTACAACCCGTCGAGCCCCTACTCATCCACGAAGGCGGGCAGCGACCTGCTGGTGCGCGCGTGGGTGCGCTCCTTCGGCGTCCGAGCGACCATCTCGAACTGCTCGAACAACTACGGGCCCTATCAGCACGTCGAGAAGTTCATTCCCCGGCAGATCACGAACGTGCTGCGCGGCATCCGTCCCAAGCTGTACGGAGCGGGTCTCAACGTCCGGGACTGGATCCACGCGAACGACCACTCGTCGGCCGTCATGACGATCCTCGACAAGGGGGAGATCGGGCAGACCTACCTCATCGGCGCGGACGGCGAGCGCAGCAACCGGGACGTCGTCGAGCTGATCCTCGAACTCATGGGCCGCTCACGGGACGACTACGACCACGTGGTCGATCGACCGGGGCACGATCTGCGGTATGCGATCGACTCGACGAGACTGCGCACTGAACTGGGGTGGGAGCCGCGCTTCCAGGACTTCGAGTCCGGACTGGCCGACACGATCGCCTGGTATCGCGACCATGAAGACTGGTGGGCCCCCGCCAAGGACGCCACGGAGGCCTTCTATGCCGCGCGGGGACAGTGAGTGACCGCGTTCGGCAAGGCGCTCGCCCCCGTCGAGACGTCCATCCCCGGTCTCGTCGTGTGGGAGCTGCCGGTCCACGGCGACAACCGCGGGTGGTTCAAGGAGAACTGGCAGCGGGAGAAGATGCTCGCGGCGGGCCTCCCGGACTTCGAGCCCGTGCAGAACAACGTGTCCTTCAACGATGCGGTCGGCACGACGCGGGGGATCCACGCCGAACCGTGGGACAAGTGGGTCTCGGTCGCGACCGGACGCATCTTCGGAGCGTGGGTGGATCTGCGCGAGGGCCCCACCTTCGGCCGGGTCTTCACCACCGAGATCGACCCGTCCCGCGCGATCTTCGTGCCCCGCGGCGTCGGGAACGCGTATCAGACGCTCGAGCCCGACACCGCCTACACCTATCTGGTGAATGACCACTGGTCGCCCGATGTGCCGTACACGTTCCTGAACCTCGCGGACGAGACGGCGGCGATCGCCTGGCCGATCCCGCTGGAGGCGGCGCAGCTCTCGGAGAAGGACCGAGCGCATCCCCGACTCCCGGACGTGACACCGATGGCTCCGGCGAAGACCCTCGTCCTCGGGGCCGGCGGGCAGCTCGGCACGGCGTTGCGCAAGGCATTCGAAGGCCGCACCGGGATCGAGTTCGCCACTCGCGCCGATCTCGATCTCACCTCCCCCGACCTCGCTACCGCGCGGAGATGGCGCGAGTACCGCGTCATCGTGAACGCGGCCGCGTACACCGCCGTGGATGCGGCCGAGACCACCGAGGGGCGCCCTGCCGCGTGGGCGGCGAACGTGACCGCGGTGGGCGCCGTCGCACGCGTCGCCGCGGAGCACGGCATAACGCTCGTCCACGTCTCGAGCGACTACGTCTTCGACGGATCGCTCGACCGTGCGTACCGCGAGGACGACCCGATCAGTCCGCTCGGCGTGTACGGCCAGACCAAGGCCGCGGGCGACGCGATCGTCGGAACGCTGCCGCGCCACTACATCGTCCGCACGTCCTGGGTGATCGGCGAGGGAGGGAACTTCGTTCGGACGATGGCGACACTCGCCGAGCGCGGCGTGGCGCCCTCCGTGGTCGATGACCAGATCGGGCGCCTGACATTCGCGGACGACCTCGCTCTCGGCATCCGGCATCTCATCGAGACGGAGGCGCCCTACGGCACGTACAACCTCACCGGTGCCGGGGAGCCGGAATCATGGGCGACGCTGGCGCGACGCGTCTTCGCCCTCAGTGGGCACGATCCGGCACGCGTCCGGCCCGTGTCGACCGACGAGTACTTCGGCTCCGCGACGCGGCCCGTCGCGCCGCGGCCCCGCAACAGCGTCCTCGATCTCGAGAAGATCGTCCGGACAGGATTCACGCCGCCGCCGTTCGCCGACTCGCTCGAGCGTTATCTCGCGGACAGCTGACCGACCCGCCTGAAGACCCGCGTCAGCGCCGGGGTGCGCGCCCGAGGAGGCGCCGGATCCGGCTCCAGATGGGATGCCGCGCATCGAGCTCCCGGATCAGCATGTCCCGCTGCGCGCTGAGGAGTTCGTCCCGCAGGCGGTCGAGGTCTTCATGCCGGCGTCTCTCGAGCAGACCGATGAAGAGCGGCAGTCCGAGACCGTTGTCGTGCACCCACTCGCGCAGGGCGGCGTCCCGGACGGCCAGGTCATCGCGCTCGTGCGCGTCCGCGAGCTCGAACATGCTGTTCCCGGCCGGACCGCGGGTGCCGGGCCGCTGAGTCCAGTAGGCCAGAGCGGTGCCGCCCAGGAACGAGACCGGGTGCTTCGCCGTCACACGGAGATAGAACTCCCAGTCCTCGACGGCGTCGATCCCCTCGTCGTAGTAGCCCACCTCGTCGTGAAGCGTCCTCCGGTACAGGAAGGAGATCGGCACCGCCCGATTCATCTCGAGCAGGGTCGACAGACCGACCGCGCTGAGGCCCTCCCAGAAGGGCACCCTGGCGGTCTCCACCCACTCCTCGCCGCGCTGCTCCTCGTACACGATCTCGGTGGCCGTCATCACTCCGGCGTCCGTCGGGCTGGCATCCAGTACCGCGACCGTGCGGGAGAGGAATTCGGGATGCCACAGGTCGTCGTCGTCGTGGAGCACGACGTACGGCGCGTCCGCCGCTCGCATCCCGGCGTTGGCGGCGGCGCACCGGCCGCCCGGCGCGGCCGTGTCCAGCACCACGGTGCGGGCGGCCGTCGCCGAGTCGGCCACGACCTGATCGACGACCTCGCGCGATCCGCCGTCGTTGACGACGATGATCGCGGCATCCTCGAAGGTCTGCGCGGCGATGTCGGCGAGTGCGCGTCGCAGGAAGACGGGACGATCCTTGGTCCGCACGATCACGGCGACGCGGTTCGGCATCAGAAAAGCGTACCGCCGACGTCGCCGACGGCAGGAAGACCAGTCACCCGGTCACAAGTCGGCGTGGAGCTGCCACACCCGGTCGGCCGCCTCGCGCCACGAGTAGACCCGGCCGCGGTCGGCCGCGAGCACCCCGAGCCGGTCGGCCGCCGCGGTCGACGCGAGCGCATCGGCCAGGGCGGACGCGAGGGCCTCGTCCTCGGCCGGCACCAGCATCCCGCCGTCGACGACGACCTCCGCGTGGACGGGTGACTGCGCCGCGATGACCGGGACGCCGAGGGCCAGCGCCTCCACCACCCGCCAGGGGAAGGCCGAGCGCGCCGCCGGGGCGAGGAGTGCGACCGCGGCGCCGAAGACCGCGGCGCGATCGGCGGTGTCGAGGAACCCGCGCACGTGGAGGTTCCCCTCCGGGATGCCCGATGACGACGCGAGCTCGAGGATCGCGGGCTCCTCCCCCGCCGGCGCGTCGATGACGAGCACCGGCAGCTCCAGTCCTGAACGGGCGATCGCGGCGAACCCCCGGCCCAGGGCGTCGGAGGCTGCCCGTCCGCCAGAGAGGAGCACGAAGCCCTCCGGCACATCCAGAACCCGGCGCCGCCCCACCTCGTCCGAGGGGACGCGGAAGCGCGCGGGCGCGGCGCCCGCGATGACCCGGACCCGCTCGCTCAGCCGGGGGGCGAAGTCCTCGAGCTGGCGGGCCATCGAATGCGTCGGGACGACGATCGCGTCGGCGTGCTTGGCGGCCCGCCTGAGCATCGCCCGCTGCCATCCGACCGACGTGCGCGACAGCTCGTCCGGAGCCTCCCACGCACGGAAGTCCCACAGCGTCACCACGGTCTGGTCGTTCTCGTGGACCCGGTCGTGCTTGACGAGCGGGGCGAAGAGGGTCGGCGAGTGGATCATCCCGCCGCCGATGCCCGTCGCGACGCCGAGCTGGAGCGCGGCCGACAGCTCTCGCCGTGGGAGGGAGACCTTGTGCACTCCGGCGAGCCCCGGCACGTCGGAGAGGGCGTCGTCGACCCGCGCCGCGGGCACGCTCGGGAGGATGCCCTCGACCTCGCAGCCGTCCGGCGCGGCCTCCACGAGCGCCGTCGCGAGCTCGCGGGAGGCGAGGGCGAGATCGGGATCGGTCGGCGCGGCGACCTGGTCGAGGACGATCCGCAGGGTCGCGACCACGGTCATCCCTCCGACGGGGCGGGGGTCGGCGGGTGCAGCGTCGCCTCGATCAGCTGCTGGATGTAGGCGTAGTCCGGGTCGTACTCGTCGATCCCGCCCTCGGGGGTGAGCTCGATCGTCGTGACCTGCTGCTCCTTGGCCTTGATCGCGAGCTCGGCGAAGAACGGGAGCATCGACTGCGGCAGGTCGGTCTCGACGATCGCCCTGCCGGCCGCCGCGATCTCGTTGAACCGGGTGAGCACCGTGGCGGGGGTGAACTGGGCGAGCATCGCCTCCTGCAGCTGTCGCTGGCGCTTCATGCGGTCGAAGTCGTTCGTGGTGTAGCGGGAGCGCGCGTACCACTGGGCGGTGTCGCCGTTCATGTGCTGGGCGCCGGGCTCGATCCAGCCGATCGCCCACTCGTCGGCCGGCTGTCCTTCGTAGGCGGGCCCGCCGCCCTTCGGCAGCCGCTGGTCGACCGTGATGTCGACGCCGCCGAGCGCGTCGATGAGGGCAGCGAAGCCATCCATGTCGATGAAGACGTAGTACGGGATCTCGATGCCGAGGATGCCCTCGACGGCATCCTTCGTCGCCTCGACGCCGGGCGTCGAGCCGTGCGCGACGGCGTCGGGGTAGAGCGCATCGCCGTCGCGGCACACCTCGACCTCGGTGCGCAGCTGGTTCACGCCGCTGCCCCAGCCGCAGTCCGGGTCGGCATGCCCCTCATGGACGTCGGGGTAGAGGTCTCTCATGGGACCGTCGGCGAAGGGGAAGTGCGGCATGTCGCGGGGGACGCCGGTGATCGTGACGGCCCCGGTCTCGGCGTTCACCGACACGACGGAGATGCTGTCGAACCGCATCGAGTCGCGGCCTTCGCCGCTGTCGGCGCCGAGCAGCAGGATGTTGTAGTAGCCCTCCGACGGGGGCACCGAGGGTCCGCTGGCCCCGAAGATCGCACCCAGCGTGTCGCGGGTGGTGCCGGCGACCTGCGAGGCATAGACCGCTGAGCCTCCCGAGACCACGAGGAGGGCGACCGACAGCAGCGCGATGCCGAAGCGTGCTCCGCCGCCGGTCTTGACCAGCCGCACGAGTCGCAGCGTGTCGATCGTCAGAACGGTCCACAGCACGGCGTATCCGACGAGCACGATCTGCGCCGCGAGCAGGAAGAACCAGTTCGTCGCGAGGGTCACCAGCAGCGAGCGCCAGATCAGCGCGGCGAGCACCCCCAGGACGACGAGCACCCACATCGCCAGCGTCGCGCCGAGCCCGAAACGACCGAGCTTCCGATTTCCCGCCAGCACCTGGGCCGACCCGGGGAGCAGGAAGTTCAGGATTACGAGCCACCAGCCGCGCCTGGACATGACCTGACGCGAGCTCGTGTCGGGATAGCGGAGCGGCCGCTCCTCCACGACGCTGCGGGGGCCGGATGCCGTGGCGCGCGGCGCGCGCGGAGGGCTGGCGACGCTCACAGGGACTCCTTGAGCCGCCGGTTCTTCTCCTCCACCTGCGCCTCGAGCTCGCGCGCGTACTCCTCGACCCGGTCGCCGAGCGCGACATCCGTCGTCCCGAGGATCCGGGCGGCGAGGACGCCCGCGTTCTTCGCCCCGCCGATCGAGACGGTCGCCACCGGGATGCCGGCGGGCATCTGCACGATGCTCAGGAGCGAGTCCATGCCGTCGAGATACGCCAGCGGCACCGGCACGCCGATGACCGGGAGCGCCGTCACCGACGCGAGCATGCCCGGCAGGTGCGCTGCGCCGCCTGCGCCGGCGATGATGACGCGGATGCCGCGCGCCCGCGCCTGGGTGCCGTAGCGGTGCAGCTTCTCGGGCGTGCGGTGCGCCGAAACGACCTCCACCTCGTGGGGGATGCCGAAGTCCGACAGCGCCTGCGAGGCGTCGCTCATGACGCGCCAGTCCGAGTCGGAGCCCATCACGACGCCGACGAGGGGCGCGGGCGAGGAATGGAGGGGGCCGGTCACCCGTCAAGGCTAGGGGGCCAGGCTGGAAGATCCCCGCAACGGCACGGCCCGGGCACCCGCTCGGGGATGCCGGGTCAGTCGAGGAAGTGGGATGCCGCGGCCCGCGCCTCGTAGGCCACGTCGTCGAGATCGTCTCCGACGGCGTTGACGTGCCCGACCTTCCGGCCGGGGCGCGGGGACTTGCCGTAGGTGTGGACCTTCGCGGCCGGGTGGGCGGCGAGCGCTGCGGGGAACCGCTCGTCGAGCGTGCCGTCGGCGGGGCCGCCAAGGATGTTCACCATCACCGACCACGCAGCGCGGGGCGACGGGTCTCCCAGCGGCAGGTCGAGGACGGCACGAAGGTGCTGCTCGAACTGGCTCGTCACCGCGCCGTCCTGGCTCCAGTGACCGCTGTTGTGCGGACGCATCGCGAGCTCGTTGACGAGGAGCCGGTCATCCGTGGTCTCGAAGAGCTCGACGGCGAGCATGCCGGTGACGTCGAGTCCCTCCGCGATGCCGACGCCGATGCGCGCGGCCACGTCGATCAGCCGCTCGCTCGCGTGGGGCGCGGGGGCCAGCACCTCGGCGCAGACGCCGTCGCGCTGCACGGTCTCCACGACCGGGTACGCGCGCACGTCGCCGGACGGACGCCGGGCGACCTGCTGCGCGAGCTCGCGCGAGAAGTCGACGAGCTCCTCGACGAGCAGCGCTCCGCCCCGGGCGTCCTCGGCGAGGGTCGTGAACCAGTCGTCTGCCTCTGTCGCCGCCGAGACGACGCGCACGCCCTTGCCGTCGTAGCCGCCGCGCGGCGTCTTGACGACCGCCCGGCCCCCGTGCGCGTCGAGGAACTCGCCGAGCTCGGCGGCGTCGTGCACGGCCGCCCAGTCGGGCTGCGGCATCCCGAGCTCCGCGAGTCGCGCACGCATGACGAGCTTGTCCTGCGCGAAACGCAGCGCCCCCGGACCGGGCCGTACGGCGACCCCGTCGGCGACGAGCACCGAGAGCACCTCCTGCGGCACGTGCTCGTGGTCGAAGGTCACGACGTCGACATCCCGCGCGAAGGCGAGCACGGTATCGGCGTCGCGGTAGTCCCCGACGGCGGTCGCGGCGAGCGACGCGGCCATCCCCTCGTCCTCGGCGAGCACCCGGATCTCGACGCCGAGCTCGACGGCGGGGGCGATCATCATCCGGGCGAGCTGACCGCCGCCGACGACTCCGACACGCAAGGACATGGGGCTCCTCCTGTTCGAGCCTCCATCATCGCGCACGTCGGAGAGTCCGCCGAAGCGGCGCCGGTCAGAGGCCGGGAGCGGGCGGCGGCAGCGGTAGCTCGCGGTGCGCGAGGATCTGGTTGACCTCCACCTGGTCGACGAGGCTCTCGTGGACCAGTTCCACGCTCGGGATGTTGGCGAGGCGCATGGGCTCGTCCACCCCGTTGGTCAGCACGAGCGTCCCCGCTCCCCACAGGCGCTGCAGAGGGCCCCGGTTGACCTGGATGCTGTAGCCGCGCACGTGCGTCAGCTCGCGCCTGCGAGCGACGAGCGCTCCCCGGCGCTCGATCACCCGCCGCGTCGTGATCGTCCACGTGTGCGACCACCACGACAGGAAGGGCAGGAGCGCGAGGAGGAGGACCACGACGGCGGCGGCGGTCAGCAGCATCCAGTTCTCGAACGGAGCGGGGAGGTTCCCGTAGAAGAAGCCGACCGCGCCCGCGACGGCGATCACGACGAGCGCGGGCCACACGAGCCTGCGCGCATGGCTTCGGAAGCGCGCCACACGCAGCTCGGGGGTCGGCACGCCGGGAGCCGGTGTCGGGGGCCTGCCCCCGAACGTCGCCGGCTGAGTCATGCCTCCATTGTGCGATGCGCCGGCGACACCCTGCGCCGCCTCGCCGTCAGCGGCCGAGGTGGCCCTGCAGACGCACGTGCGTCACGTCTCCGGCCGCCACCGTCGTGGCGACATCGCCGGATTCGACGACGAGGCGTCCGTGCTCGTCGATGCGCTGAGCGCGGCCCTCGAGCTTCGACCCGTCGGGGAGGGAGACCACGACCTCCATGCCGAGCGTCGAGCAGAGCGTCTCGACCTCGGCGAGGACGCCCGACGCCGCGGCATCGCCGCGCGAGGCACGCAGCGCGTCGAGCTGCTCCTGCAGCGCGCGGAGGTAGTCGGCGAGGAGCCGGTCGTCATCGCACTCGAGTCCCACCGAGGCGAACGAGGTGGCTGTCGCGACGGGGAGGTCGGTCCGCGGCATCCGGGTGTTCACCCCCGCACCCACCACGACGACGTCCGGCTGCCCCGGCACGACCTCCGCGAGGATGCCGCAGATCTTGCCGCCGTCCATCAGGACGTCGTTGGGCCACTTGAGCCGTGCTGCGTGCCCGGTGCCGTGCAGCTGCTCGGCGAGCGCGCGGGTCATGGCCGCTCCCGCGATCAGGGGGATCCAGCCTCGCGACTCGACCGGCAGGCCCGGCACCCGCACCACCGCCGACACGGCGAGCGCCGTTCCGGCGGGGGTCGTCCACGAGCGGTCGAGCCGGCCGCGCCCGGCCCGCTGATCGTTCGTCAGCAGGACGGACAGGTGCGGCCAGCGATCCGGATCCTCCATCACCGCCGCCACGACGTCGGCGTTGGTCGACCCGGTCGTCTCCACGACCTGGACGCGAGGGCTCACAGCGGCGGCAAGGGGATATCCGGCTTCCGAGATCGGCATGGCGCCACCCTACTTCCCGGGCGTCGGGGTGAGGCCGGCGCTCGCGAGCACGCGCGGTTCAGCGATTGCGCAGATTGGTGAAGTGGGTCCACACGTCGCGCCCGCCGTAGCGCACCGAGTACCAGACGCGCTGGGCGTCGAGAACCTGGATGAGCGCCCCCGTCGGGGCGTATCCGATCGGCGAGCCGTTGGGTCCGTTGAGCAGCTGGATGGGCCACGGGGCGTACGTCTGCTCCACCGGATACACGGCAGCCGCGCCGAAGGGACCGTGGAAGTGCTCGTACACCGTCCGGGAGACGCGGCGGAGGGCCTCCTGCGGCGGCCCCTGATCACCGATGACCGACACGATGTAGGTCGTCTTCGGTCCCCACACGATCGCCGAGTCGGCCTGCAGCAGGCCGGACGTCAGCCACAGCGCCCCGGGCTTGCTCGCCTGCCCGACCCCCGGCGGGATGCCCGAGGCGAGACGCGTGCGGAAGACCTGGGCCTTCATGAGACCGAGGATGTGGTCGCCGTTCGCCTTGGACAGCGCCGTGCCGTTGTGCAGGCGCGTCAGGAGGTGCACGAGGTCGTCCGTCGTCGTCCGATTCCCCGCGTAGAGCACGCTGGTGGGAGGGTTCACGTTGCCGTACGTGGTGCAGCAGAATCCGGCGGCGGCGATCATCCGATTCAGTTCGCCGATCCCGATCCAGTGGACGATGTCGGTGTGGCAGTAGTTGTCCGACGCATGGATCATGACATGCACGCAGTCGGCGAGGCTGACGCCCGAGGGGAGCCGCGTGCCCCAGTGCGCCCGGCCCTCGTCGATGATCCTGCCGACGGCCCACGCCGCGAAGAGCTTGATCATGCTCGCCGGCTCCCGGCGGACCCCGCCGCCGATCTGGACGTACTGCCCGAGTCCGCCCACCTCCCGCACCGAGACGGAGAAGCCGGCGCCGTTGTTGTAGGCCGACAGGGTTCCGCGCAGCGCCGCCTCGAGAGCGCTCTGCCGCTGCTGCCGTTCCGCCGAGCACGACCGGTTCACCGGCACGACCGCCCCCAGCCATTCCGGCCCGCCCACGGCGGTGATCGGCCAGCCCACCGAGGCGAGATGGGCCGCCACGGGATCGGGCACGCAGGGCTCGATCGCGTAGAGCAGCGGCTGACCCGACGCCGCCGCCAGGGCGGCCGCGACGGCCACATCCGGCGACGATGCCGAGTTCGCCACGATCGCCCGCTGACGGGTCGCGGGGCCTTCCCGGGACATGAGGATGGCGGTGTCGTAGCGATCGACTCCCGCACGCCGGCTCACCGCGAACCCTCCGTCCCGGAGCGACTGTTCGAAGCCCGGGCCGATCCCGCCCGTCCCGCCGACGATCACGACGCTGGTGGCCCCGACCGCTCGCAGGGCGTCCAGCGTCGGCGCATCGACGGCCGACGAGCGCTCGTCGACCAGCAGCGCTCCGCCGCCGGTCGCCGCCGCCGCGACCGAGGCGAACGGGGCGTCGATCAATCCGAGGCCGCCCGCGATGTACACGGTGGGAAGGGGCGAGGTCGCGGTTCTCAGCGCGAGGAGAGAGGTCTCGAAGCGCGACGCGCCGCCGAATCGCTGCACGTCCGGAGTGAAGGCCCGCAGGCGATCGAGCACGGCGGCCGACACGGAGGGCTCGCCCCCGATGACGACGATGGATGCCGGCGCGAGGCGCGCGATCTCGGCGGCCACGACGTCGGGGACGACGGTGTGACCCACCAGCAGCAGCGGGGCGCGCAGCCCGGCGGACAGTCCGGCCGCGATCACCCCGTCCACGGGCGCCGACCCGGAGGCGATGAGGACGGTGGCTGCGCCGTTCGGGAAGCCGGCGCGAGAGGCAGCCGCGCTCGTGGCGTAGCGATCCGGGCCGGACAGACGCGACACCGTGGGAACGACCGCCGACGGGCCGGCCGCCTGCCGGGCCGACGCATCCGCTTCCGGAACGGGCGGCTCCTCGGCCGAGTCGGAGCCGTCCGGCGCGGAGGGCGCTCGCGGAGCGTCGGGCAGCACGTCGGGCGACGAGGTCGGGGCGGGCTGGGGCGTCGGTCCGGGGGCCGCGGTCGGGTCGGGGGCCGGAGCGGGCTCGGACGTGGGTTCGGACTCGGGTTCGGGTTCGGGTTCGGACGTGGCCTCCGGGGTCGAAGCGGGATCGGGGGCCGGCGCGGGATCCGGAGACTCGCCCGATTCCGGGGAGGCTCCGGCGCGGGGCGCCGCCCCTGCCGCGGGTGCCCCTGCGGCGCCGACGACGATGACGGCCGCCAGCACGAGCGCCCCCGCCGCAGACCAGACCTGTGACCACGATCGCCGAGTGGGCTCCATGCGGGCCGACCTTACCCCGGACCACGGCGGTGCGACACGGGTCTTCCGGAATCCGGCCGGCGGCCGGATGCGGCCCCTCCCGCCGACAGCCGATGCCGTGCGCGCTTGTGCGAACCCTCCAACGGATCGCGGACCCCCGCCGATAGTGTGGATGGGTGACCGACATGCCCGATCTCTCCACGACCGCCGGCAAGATCGCCGACCTGCGCGCCCGCTATCAGGAGGCCGTGGTCGATGCCGAGCAGGCCGCCCGCGGCAAGCAGCACGCCAAGGGCAAGCAGACCGCGCGCGAGCGCATCGAGCAGCTGGTCGACACCGGGTCGTTCGTCGAGTTCGACGAGTACGTCCGCCACCGCACCACGGCATTCGGCATGGACAGGTCTCGGCCGTACGGGGACTCGGTCGTGACGGGGGTCGGGACGATCCACGGCCGCACGGTCGCCGTCTACGCCCAGGACTTCTCGACCTTCGGCGGCTCCCTCGGCGAGGCCGCAGGCGACAAGATCATCAAGATCATGGAGTTCGCGATGCAGGGCGGCATGCCGTGCGTCGGCATCCTCGACTCGGGCGGGGCGCGCATCCAGGAGGGCGTCGTCGCGCTCGGCAAGTACGGGGAGATCTTCCGCCTGAACACCGCGGCATCCGGCGTCATCCCGCAGATCTCCATCGTCATGGGACCTGCCGCGGGCGGCGCGGTGTACTCGCCCGCACTCACCGACTTCGTCGTCATGGTCGACAAGACGAGCCAGATGTTCGTCACCGGCCCGGATGTCATCAAGACCGTCACGGGCGAGGACGTCGGGATGGAGGAGCTCGGCGGCGCGTACACGCACAACACGCGCTCGGGCGTCGCGCACTATCTCGCCGAGGACGAAGAGGACGCGCTCGACTACGTGCGCACGCTCCTGGGCTTCCTCCCCGACAACAACATGTCGGAGCTGCCGGTCTACGAGGCGGAGTTCGAGTGGGAGACGACGGATGCCGATCGCACCCTGAACACCGTCATCCCCGACTCTCCCAACCAGCCCTACGACATCCACAACGTCATCGCGCACATCGTCGACGCCGGCGACTTCCTCGAGGTGCAGCCCCTCTTCGCCCCCAACATCGTGATCGGCTTCGGCCGGGTGGAGGGCCGAACGGTCGGCATCATCGCCAACCAGCCGTCGCAGATGGCCGGGACGCTCAACATCGAGGCGGGCGAGAAGGCGAGCCGCTTCGTGCGCTTCTGCGACGCCTTCTCGGTGCCGATCGTGACGCTCGTGGACGTGCCGGGCTATCTGCCGGGCACCGACCAGGAGTGGACGGGCGTCATCCGCCGCGGCGCGAAGCTCCTCTACGCCTACGCGGAGGCGACGGTGCCGCTCGTCACCGTGATCCTGCGGAAGGCCTACGGCGGCGCGTACATCGTCATGGGGTCCAAGCAGCTCGGAGCCGACGTCAACCTCGCCTGGCCGACCGCCGAGATCGCGGTGATGGGAGGTCAGGGCGCGGTCAACATCCTCTACCGCGGCGAGATCAAGCGCGCCGAGGAGGCGGGCGAGGATGTCGCGGCCGTCCGCACGCGCCTGGCCAACGAGTACACGTACAACGTGGCATCGCCGTTCCTCGCCGCTGAGCGCGGCGAGCTCGACGGCATCATCGAGCCCGCCCAGACCCGCGTCTCGATCGCGAAGGCACTCCGAGCCCTCCGCGGCAAGCGAGCGAGCCAGCCGCCCAAGAAGCACGGGAACATCCCGCTGTGACGACGGACCAGAGCGGGACACCGGACGAGGGCATCCGCCTCGAGGTGCTGCGCGGCCGGCCCACCGAGGCCGAGCTCGCGGCGCTCATCGCGGTCGTCAGCGAGGCCTATGCCGAAGAGGCGTCGTCGGCCGTCGCCGACGACACGCGCAGCCGCACCGCCTGGTCGGTGTCGCAGCGGTCTCTGCGCACTCCGCTGCGCCGGGAACTCGGCTGGAGCGGATTCCAGGGCCGCTGACACGGACGGGCTCCGGCGGTCGTCGATCTGCATCTTGCCGATCCGGCTCGTCGAGCGCATCATCGATAGCGGCAGGAATCCGTTGCCGGCGCATTTCTGATCGTCGCCGAGCGCTGATCTCCGGGGCCGAAGCGGTCGGAGCACCGGGGTCGTCCCCCATCCGACGCAAATGTCCCCCGAAATACCTACAGACGGACAGTCGCCACCCCCGGATACTTGAAGTGCTGGAACGCTTTGCGTTCGGCTGACCTGACCGTCCCAAGCGGTCTCAGGTTCGGCCATGCGAACGGTTTTCGGGTAACCGTTCGCCAGGCGGGGGCAGGCATATCTGCCGCCCCCGCCTCTTCCGATTCCGCCCTCCGTCCTGGTTCCCCTCCCCCACCAGGACGGGGGGCGAGATTGTCTGCGGGCGATGCTCCGCGGCATCCGCCCCTCGGATGCGGCTCGGCAGCGCCGCTCAGGGGCGCCGCGCGCGCCGCTCAGGGATGGGCGATCTCGCGCCAGAGTTCGACGGCGTCCTCGTCGGACAGACCCGGCCCTGCGGCCGAGCGGCCGACGACGGTCACGGCGACGCGATCATCGGGAGACGTGCGGATGTACAGGCGGTCGGACGTCGAGGCGCGCAGCGTCTCGGCCAGCTGCGCCCGGATGAGCGCGAGCGACGTCTCGTCGAGCCCGTCGAGGCCGCCTTCGTCGAGCACCGTGACCGTCGCTCCTCGCCGGCGGGCCGAGTCGAGCTCCGTGCGGACGTCGTCGTCGAGGAGTCGCGGACCCCGCATCTCGTCGCGGAGCGCCCCCTCGGCGATCCGCGCCTCGAGCTTCTCCCGATCGTCGAGCAGGCCGGTCGTCGCCACCGTCCGGGTCAGGATCGGACCGGCGACGGCGAGTGCGCGCTGCACCTGCACGCGGCGCTCGCGCTGGCGCCCGGTCTGCGACGCCTGCCACGCGGATGCCGCGCGCTGGAGCTGGGCGAGGCGCGCGGTGTCGCGCGCCGCACGGTCCATCGAGATGAGGAGGAGCTGGGCGACCCCGACCCAGACGATCGACCCGACGAGGCCGAGCGACAGGGCGTCCACGGGTCCCATCCACGCGATAGAGGCGATCGCGAGCACGACGATGCCCGCCCACGCGAACCACGGACGCCGGCGCACCATCACGATCGTCATGAGGGCGCCGATGCCGCCGAGGTACCACGTCGCGAAGAGGGCCGTGCGGTTGTCGGGCCCCACGCCGACGGCGATGGAGGTCGGCACGAGGACCGCGCTCACGATGGCGAGGATGGAGGCCGACAGCGGGAGGGTCGCCGGCCCCCGCGAGCCGATCGTGAGAGGCGGATCGTCCCCCGCCTCGGGGTGCGGCGCGGGCGGGGTCGGCTCCCAGAAGACGCAGAGCCACGTCGTTACGAGGTAGAGGCCGAGCGCGATCACGACGACGAGCGGATACGCCGGCGCAGCCGTCCACCACAGCCCGCGCGCCGCGAGGTAGGCCGTGAACGCGACGGCGAGCGTCACGAGGACCGTCCGGACGCTGATCACGCCTCGGCCTCCCGCCACTCCAGGCGGACGGTCGTGCCGTGCTCGCCCGACGCGATGCGGGTCGTCCCGCCGACCGCCGCGACGCGCGCGATGATCGATGCGCGGATGCCGAGCCGGTCGTCGGGCACTTCCTCGAGGTCGAAGCCCCGGCCGGTGTCGCGCACCTCGATGCGCACGCGCACCGGGTCCGTCACGGCCCGCACGGCCACGCCGAGCCCCTCGCCGTCGGCGTGCTCGATGGAGTTCGTGATGGCCTGCAGCGTCGCGAGCGTGAGAGCGCGGGCGACGCGGCCGGGCACCGACGGGCTGTCGCCGAGGATCGTGCGCTCGGCGCGGATCTCGACGCCGAGCTCCCGCGCGACGTGCTCGATCTCGTCGGCGATGGCCGAGGCATCCCGGGGCTCGTCCGGCCCCTCCTCCGGATCCTGCTCCGTGTTCGCCAGGCGCGTGAGTGCCTCGCGGGCCATCGCGGCGGCGAGGGTCCGCTCGCGATCGGTGTGCGCGCGCTCGGCGGCGATGAGGGCGGCCAGCACGCTGTCGTGCATGAGCGCCGCCACGGCGACGCGCTCCTGCTCCGTCGCCGCCGCGGCGGCAGCGGCCGCATAGGACTCCACCGCTCGCGCGCGCGTCTCGTCGACATTCGCCGACACCGAACGGAACACCCAGGCCAGGGTCAGCAGGATGAAGCCGAGGATGAGGGCGAACGAGACGTCGAGGAGCACCGGCTGCAGGAACGCCCGCGCGAAGTCCACCTGCACCAGCCGGACGACGCCGAAGACGAGCGGGAGCAGGGCCGTCCAGACGAGCTGGACACGGAACGGGAAGGCGAGCACCGCCGCGACCGTCCCGACGTTGACGAGGTACCAGATCCACGGCTGCTCGGTGGGCGGACCCACGGTGCCGCCCTCGGTCGCGAGGGGCCACAGCAGGAGCGCTCCGAGGTAGAGGAGGGCGAAGAGTCCGGAGAAGAAGCGCACGCCGCGGCCGATGACGCAGGCCAGCAGCATGAGCGCGAGCGGCCCGAAGGTGCCGAGCACGAGCGCCAGGTGCCACCCCGGCCCCTCCTCAGGGGGGCGGAACGAGTACAGGAAGGCCTGCGTACCGAGGACCACCGCCCCGAAGGCGACCGCCAGCGTGATCGCGCGCTCGATGCGGCGGCGGGTGAACGAGCCGAGGTCGGCGTTGGTCTCGCGCGTCTGCGGGATGTGGCCCCAGGCGTCGTCGAGAACCGAGCCGGTCGCGTCAGCCGTCACCGGCGCCCCCGGTGGCCGGAGACTGCGAGAGGATGCCGTCCTCCATCGCCCGACGCAGGAGGTCGACCTTCGTCGGGGCGGGACGCCCGACCTCGACGTACTTCACGCGCACGCGCGTGATGTTCTCCTTCGCCGTCGAGTACGCCACCCCGAGCCGGTCGGCGACGACCTTGAGCGGGAGGCCCGCGGCGTACAGGCGCAGCACCTCGCGTTCGCGCTGCGACAGCTGGGCGTCGGCGAACGCCCGGTCGCCCTCGACGGCGCTCGCCCACTCGACGTTGTTCAGCGGCTCGCCCCGGGCGACCGTGCGGATCGCGGCGATCACGTCGTCGATCGGCGAGGCCTTGCTCACCACGCCGGCGGCGCCCGCGACCAGGGCCTCGCGCACGGCCGCCGGACGGTCGGCGACGCTGTGGATGATGACGCTCGACCCGTCGGAGGTCAGTCGTCGCACGTTCTCGGTGACGGTCGTCCCGTCGCCGAGCGTCAGGTCGAGCACGACGACATCCGCCGGTCGCGCCGCGGCGAAGCTGCGCCAGTCGATGTAGGCGGTGACCGTGCTCCCCGAGAACACGACGTCTTCGGTGCCCCCGCGGGCGCAGGCGGCCTCGAGTCCCAGCCGGACGGACTCGTGGTCGTCGATGAGGGCGACGCGCGTCATGGCCCCAGGCTAGCGCGCGTCGTGCATGCGGGTCAGGGTGGCCACGGCCTCGACGTGATGCGAGTTGGGGAACAGGTCAAGCGCCGCGATCGGACCCGACGCGTAGCCCAGCGCGCGGAAGGTCGCGAGGTCGCGCGCCAGAGCGACGGGGTCGCACGCGACATAGACCACGGTCTGCGGCGCGAGCGCCGCGACCCCCTCGACGACCTGCCGCCCGGCTCCCGAGCGGGGCGGGTCGAGGATGACGACGCCGTGCGAGAGCCGCTCGCGCTGGGAGACGGATGCCTCGTCCCCGAGCCGCGCGATCCAGCGATCCACGCGGTCGGTCAGTGCGCGCGCGCCGACCCACTCGGCCAGATTCTCTCCGGCGTGCTCGGTCGCCCGCGGATCCGACTCGACGCTCGTGACGCGCGTCCCCGGCCCGCCGAGGTCGCCGAGGGTCGCCGCGAAGAGACCGACGCCCCCATAGAGGTCCAGGTGCCAGGCGTCGGGGTCGAGGCCGTCCGGCCGGGCAGCTCTCAGCTGGGCCGTGACGAGCGACGAGAGGGAGTGCGCAGCGAGCCGGTGCACCTGCCAGAATCCGCCCGCGTCGACGCGGAAGTCCCGACCCCCGGCCTGCTCGACGACCGTCTCGAAGGCGGGATCGTTCTTCGCCGGCCCGGGCGCCGGCTGAGCGACGCGCCGACCGCCGCGCCGCGGGCCCGTCCGGCGTCCTCGCGGAGCCTCGGGCCGCGGGATGACCCGCACGCGCCCGTCGGCGGGCTGCGCGAGGTCGATGCGTCCGGGCCCCTGCCCCGCCAGCCGTCGTGCCGCGCGGGCGACCGCGGGCGTCGCAAGGGGATGGTCCTCGACGGGGATGACGCGGTGGCTCCGCGCCGCGTACGGGCCCACCCGGCCGTCGGCGTCGACGTGGAGGCTGAGCCTCGTCCGCCACCCCGTGCCCTCGGCCGTCTCCGCGGCCACGGTCTCACCACCCGATGCGAGGACCGGCAGAGCCGGCTCGAGGGTCACGGCCGGGCTCTCGACCTTGCCGATCCGGTGGAGCGCGTCGACGAGGACCCGGGTCTTGAGTCGTCGCTGGTGGGGGAGGTCGATGTGGCCGAAGTCGGCGCCGCCCGGCCGGTCCTCCGGCGGGACGTCGACGTCGGCCTGGCGCCATACGTGCGCACGGCGATGGGGCGAGGCATCCAGCACCTCGAGCACCTCACCCCGCCAGAACGATCCGCCGTCCTTCGCATCCGTCAGCCGCACCCGCACCCGCTCGCCGGGGATGGCGTCGGGCACGAACACGACACGGCCCTCGTGCCGCCCGACGAAGACCCCGCCGTGCGCGACGTCGGTGATGTCGAGGTCGAGAAGCCGGTCGTCCATCCTCCGAGCCTGTCACACCCCCACCTGCCGCAAGACCCCTGATCCGGGGCCCCGGCACGCCGCAGGGGCGCCCGGTTCGGAAGGTTCCGCGCAGCAGTAGCGTGAACGCATGCGCGTGCTCCTCGCCTCGACCTCACCCGCCCGTCTCATGCTGCTGCGCCAGGCGGGGATCGAGCCCGAGACGACGGCTCCCGACGTCGACGAGGAAGCCGTCATCGCCGCGGTCGAGGCGGCCGAGGGCCGCACTCTCGCGCCCGACGAGCACGTCCTGCTCCTCGCGCGGCGCAAGGCGGCGGACGTCGCTGCGCGCATCGCCGACGACGACCCGTCGTTCGACGGGGTCGTCATCGGCGGCGACTCGATGTTCGAGCTCGACGGCGAGATCCTCGGCAAGCCCTACACGCCGGAGGCGGCCACGGCACGGTGGCACTCGATGCGCGGGCGCACCGGAGTCCTCCACTCCGGTCACGCGATGTGCCGGCTCTCACCCGGCCGCGACCCGCACGAGGCGCACGCGGTGGCGGAGGCGTCCGTCACCTTCTCCGCGGACATGACGGATGACGAGATCGACGCGTACGTCGCGTCCGGCGAGCCGCTGCACGTCGCAGGCGCGTTCACGATCGACAGCCTCGGCGGCCCGTTCATCGAGCGCGTCGAGGGCGACCCGTCGACGGTCGTCGGGATGTCGCTGTCGACGCTGCGCCGACTCGCGCGCGAGCTCGGCGTCGCCTGGCCCGACCTGTGGAAGACGCGCGACTGAGGCGGGACGACGACGCATCGGACCCTCGTAGAGTCCCGCACACCTCGCCGCGCGTTTCTTGTGCGAGGCGTCCAAAAGTGCTTGGAAGCCCATCTGTAGGCTGACACTCATGCCGCAGATCACCAAGGTTCTCGTTGCCAACCGCGGTGAGATCGCCGTACGCGTCGTGCGCGCCGCGCGCGACTCGGGCAAGGCGTCCGTCGCCGTCTACGCCGACCAGGATCGCGACGCCCTCCACGTGCGCCTCGCCGACGAGGCCTATGCGCTCGAGGGCGCGACAAGCGCCGAGACATACCTCTCGATCGACAAGATCCTCTCCGTCGCGCGGCGCTCGGGAGCCGACGCGGTGCACCCCGGCTACGGCTTCCTGGCCGAGAACGCGGAGTTCGCGCGCGCCGTGATCGGCGCGGGCCTCGTCTGGATCGGCCCCTCGCCCGAGGCGATCGAGGCGCTCGGCGACAAGGTGACGGCTCGCCACGTCGCCGAGAAGGTCGGCGCGCCCCTCGCCCCCGGCACCCCCGGACCCGTCAGCGGCGCCGACGAGGTCGTCGAGTTCGCCGAGCGTGTGGGCCTCCCCATCGCCATCAAGGCGGCGTACGGCGGCGGCGGTCGCGGCCTGAAGGTCGCCCGCACGATCGAGGAGGTGCCGGAGCTCTTCGAGTCCGCGACGCGCGAGGCCGTCACCGCCTTCGGGCGCGGCGCGTGCTTCGTTGAGAAGTACCTCGACAAGCCCCGCCACGTCGAGACCCAGTGCCTCGCGGACGCGGAGGGCAACGTCGTCGTCGTCTCCACGCGCGACTGCTCGCTGCAGCGCCGCCATCAGAAGCTCGTGGAGGAGGCGCCCGCGCCGTTCCTCACGGCCGACCAGAACGAGACGCTGTATGCGGCCTCGAAGGCGATCCTCCGGGAGGTCGGCTACGTCGGCGCGGGGACGTGCGAGTTCCTCATCGGCGCGGACGGCACGATCTCGTTCCTCGAGGTCAACACCCGCCTTCAGGTCGAGCACCCCGTCTCGGAAGAGGTCACGGGCATCGACCTCGTGCGCGAGCAGTTCCGGATCGCGGAGGGCGGCGTCCTCGACTACGCCGATCCCCGGCCCGACGGGCACTCCATCGAGTTCCGCATCAACGGCGAGGACCCCGGCCGCAACTTCCTCCCGCAGCCCGGCCCGATCAAGGTGTTCAAGACCTTCGGCGGCCCGGGCATCCGCCTGGACTCGGGCGTGACCGCCGGTGACAGCGTCAGCGGCTCCTTCGACTCGCTCCTCGGCAAGATCATCGTGACGGGCCGCGACCGCGCCGAGGCGCTCGAGCGCGCTCGCCGCGCGCTGGACGAGTTCGAGGTCGCGGGCCTTCCGACCGTCCTCCCCTTCCACCGCAAGGTCGTGCGCGACCCCGCCTTCACGGCCGAGGACGGCCGCTTCTCGGTCTTCACGCGCTGGATCGAGACGGAGTTCGTCAATGACATCCCGCCGTGGGACGGCGAGCTCGATGCGCCCCGGCCCGCCGAGACCCGTCACACGGTCGTCGTCGAGGTGGCCGGGAAGCGCCTCGAGGTGAGCCTGCCCGACCGCATCGTCGCGACTCCGGTGGCGGCCGGCCGGCCCGCCGCCGTGCCGCCGTCGCGCCGGTCGCACGCGCCGACCGTCGTGGCCGGGGCCTCCGGCGACGCCGTCAAGGCGCCCATGCAGGCGACGATCGTCAAAGTCGCCGTCGAGGACGGCCAGCAGGTCGTCAAGGGCGACCTCGTGGTCGTGCTCGAGGCGATGAAGATGGAGCAGCCGATCCAGGCCCACAAGGACGGCGTCATCGGCGCGATCGACGCGAACCCCGGCACGACGGTGTCGGCCGGTCACCAGCTTCTGACGATCTCCTAGGCGGGGAGGGTCGCCGGTGCTCAGGCGCCGTAGATCGTGTGATCGACGACGTGCATCGCCCGCGCGGAGTCGGTGATCGTGCCGGACAGCGACGGGTAGACCGCGAAGACGCGGGAGACCTGGTCGACCGTGAGGCGTCGCTCGACGGCGATCGCGATGGGGTAGATGAGCTCGGACGCGCGCGGGCCGACGATGACGCCGCCGATCACGCTCCCGCTCCCCTGCCGGGCGATGAGTTTCACGAAGCCGTCCTTGATGCCCATCATCTTTGCGCGCGGGTTGGCCGCGAGCGGCAGCTTGTGGACGACGCCCTGGATGAGCCCGTCGGCGATGTCCTTCTCCTGCCAGCCCACGGTCGCGATCTCGGGCGCCGTGAAGATGTTCGATGCGATGCGGCGGCGCTCGAGCGGGATGACGACGTCGCCGAGCGCATGGAAGACGGCGGTCCGCCCCTGCATCGAGGCGACGGAGGCGAGCGGTATGAAGGTCGTGCAGTCCCCGGCGGCGTAGATGTTCGGCACGGAGGTCCGGGCCACGCGGTTGACCTGGATGTGCCCGGAGTCGGTCATCTGGACGCCCGCCTCCTCGAGGCCGATCCCCTTCGTGTTGGGCACCGAGCCGACGGCCAGGAGGCAGTGGCTGCCCTCGACGGTGCGGCCGTCCGACAGCGTCACGACGACGCCGTCCCCGACCCGCTCGACCTTGTCAGCACGTGACTTGGACAGCAGGGTCATGCCGCCGCGCTTGAACACCTTCTCGAGCACGGCCGCGGCATCCGAGTCCTCACCCGGAAGCACCTGATCGCGGCTGGAGACGAGCGTGACCTTCGATCCCAGGTTCATGTAGGCGCCCGCGAACTCGGCACCCGTGACCCCCGACCCGACGACGATCAGATGCTCGGGGAGCGCCTGCATGTCGTACAGCTGCGTCCAGGTCAGGATGCGCTGCCCGTCCGGTCTCGCGTTGGGCAGCTCGCGCGGCGAAGCGCCGACCGAGACGACGAGGGTGTCGGCCTCGATCCGGTCGAAGTCGGTGCCGCCGGGGCCGGTGGACACGACGACGGCGGTGCCGCTCTCCAGACGGCCGTGACCGGAGATGATGCGGACGCCCGCCTCGACGAGCGAGGCCCGCATGTCGTCGGACTGCTGACGCGCGAGCGAGAGGAGGCGCTTGTTGACGGCGGTGAGGTTGATCGCGATCTCGGGCTTGAGCGGCTTGCCGTCCGTGCCCTTGGCGAACAGCTGCACGCCGAGATCGCCCGCGCCCGCGATCGCGACCGCCGCGTCGGCGGTGGCGATGAGCGACTTCGAGGGCACGACGTCGGTGATCACGGCCGAGCCGCCCACCCCCGCCCGCTCGACGAGGGTCACCTCCGCCCCGAGCTGGGCGGCCGCGAGCGCCGCCTCGTACCCGCCGGGGCCGCCGCCGATGATCGCGACGCTCTGGGTGACCTCGAAGCTCACAGACATGGATCCCATTCTCACAGTCCGCCGCCGCACCGGTCGAACCTCGCCCCGCCGGCACGGATGCCGCGGCTGGGTCCGTGTGGCTACGGCGACGGCTCGGTACCTAGAGTGGTGGGCATGTCAGAGACGACCCGCAATCCCCTCGACGACCCCGCCGCCGACCCCTTCGCGATCGCCGCGCAGGCCGCCGCCGACATCGCGCGCATCACGGGCGTCGAGCACCACGACGTGGCCCTCACGCTCGGGAGCGGCTGGGGCAAGGCGGCGGAGCTCCTCGGCGAGACGACGGCGACCTTCCCGGCGACCGAGGTCACGGGGTTCAGCGCGCCCGCCCTCGCCGGGCACGTCGGCACGCTCCGCAGCGTCGTCACGCCCCGGGGGACGCGCGTCCTGGTGATCGGGTCCCGGACCCACTTCTACGAGGGGCACGGCGTCCGCCGCGTGGTGCACAGCGTCCGCACCGCGGCGGCGACGGGTGCCCGCACCATGGTGCTGACGAACGGCGCCGGCGGCATCAAGGACGGCTGGTCGCCCGGCACGCCCGTGCTGATCAGCGATCACATCAACCTCACGGCGGCCACGCCGCTGGAGGGGGCGACCTTCATCGATCTCACCGACCTCTACTCGGTCCGGCTGCGCGACCTCGCCCGCTCCATCGACCCGAGCCTGGACGAGGGGGTGTACTGCCAGTTCCCGGGGCCGCAGTACGAGACGCCCGCCGAGGTGCAGATGGCCAAGGTGATCGGCGGCCACATCGTCGGCATGTCGACGGCCCTCGAGGCGATCGCGGCACGGCAGGCCGGCATGGAGATCCTCGGCTTCTCGCTCATCACCAACATGGCGGCCGGCATCCAGACCACCCCGCTGAGCCATCAGGAGGTGCTCGAGGCGGGCCGCGAGGCCGAGCCGGTCATCTCGTCGCTCCTGGCGCGCGTGATCGGGGCTCTGTGAGCACCGTCGTCGCGCAGGCACGGGCCTGGCTCGCGCAAGACCCCGATCCCGAGACGCGGGACGAGCTCGCGGCCCTGCTCGCGCGTGTCGACGAGGGGGATGCCGCGGCATCCCTCGAACTCGCGGACCGCTTCGCCGGCCGCCTCGCGTTCGGCACGGCCGGGCTCCGCGGCGAGCTCGGCGCCGGCAGCAACCGGATGAACCGCGTGCTCGTCGCACAGGCGGCTGCCGGGCTCGCGGCCTACCTCCTCGAGCGGGCCGCGGGACGCCGGCCGACCGTCGTGGTCGGCTACGACGGGCGGCGGAACTCTCGTGTCTTCGCGGAGGACTCCGCCGAGCTCTTCGCCGGGGCAGGCCTGCGCGCGATCCTGCTGCCGCGCCTCCTGCCCACACCGGTCCTCGCGTTCGCGGTGCGGCACCTGGATGCCGATGCCGGCGTCATGGTGACGGCGAGCCACAACCCTCCCAACGACAACGGGTACAAGGTCTACCTCGGGGGCCCGGACGAGGGCGCGCAGATCGTCTCGCCCGCCGACGCCGAGATCGCGGCGCACATCGATCGCGTCGCGGCGGGGGACCGCGCATCCCTCCCGCGCTCCCGCGAGTACGAGACGGCGCCGGAGTCCGTCGTCGACGCCTACGTCGCCGCCACGGCGGCGGTCGCCCCGGCGCCGTCGGGCGCCGACGGGCTCTCGTGGGTCTACACGGCGATGCACGGGGTCGGGTGGGAGACGCTCTCGCGCATCCTCGAGGTCGCCGGATATCCCGCGCCGACGCTCGTGACGGAACAGGCCGAGCCCGACGGGGCGTTCCCGACCGTGGCCTTCCCCAATCCCGAGGAGCCGGGGGCGATGGACCTCGCGTTCGAGACCGCGCGGCGGGCGGGCGCAGAGCTCATCATCGCGAACGACCCCGACGCCGACCGGCTCGCCGTCGCCATCCCCGACGACACCGCTCCGGCCGGCTGGCGGCGCCTCAGCGGCAATCAGATCGGCCTCCTGCTGGGCTGGCGAGCCGCGGAGAGGGCCCGCACCATCGGGCGGCCCGAGGAACCGGGGCGGGCATCGCTCGCGTGCTCGCTCGTGTCGTCGCCCGGCCTGCAGACCGTCGCCGAGCACTACGGCCTGGACTTCCACGCGACGCTCACCGGCTTCAAGTGGATCTCGCGGGCCCCCGGACTGATCTTCGGCTTCGAGGAGGCGCTCGGCTACCTCGTCAACCCCGAGACGGTGCGTGACAAGGACGGCATCTCGGCCGCCGTCGCGATGCTGGGCCTCGCCTCCGAGGCACGCGGGCGCGGTGCATCCGTCGCCGACCTCGTGGCCGAGTTCGAAGAGACCTTCGGATACTTCGCGAGCGACCAGATCTCGGTGCGCGTCGAGCAGCTGTCGGCGATCGGCGCCATCATGGCGGCGCTGCGGGCGCAGACGCCGTCGCGGATCGGCGGCGCGGAGGTCGAGAGGGCCGACGATCTGCTGGCGGGCGTCGACGACCTCCCGCCCGGCGACGTGCTGCGCTTCTGGCTCACGGACGGCTCGCGCCTGATCGTCCGTCCGAGCGGGACCGAGCCGAAGCTCAAGCTCTACCTCGACGTCCGCGGGGACTCCGCGGCCGACGCGCAGCATCGCATCCGGTCGCTCGCGGACGGCGCCCGCGCGCTGCTCGCCGAGGTCTCCTGACTCTGCGCGGGGAGAACATGGAGGACGCGGGTATGGAGGTCGACGCCGGAGCCGAGGCATCCGATCCGGCGCATTGGCTGCGCCACGTCATCCTCTTCCTGAGCGGTCAGACCGTGAGCCTGTTCGGCTCGATGCTCGTGCAGTACGCGGTGTTCTGGTACCTCACGATCGAGTACAAGTCCGGCGGCATCATGGCCCTCGCGGCCCTCTTCGGATTCCTCCCCCAGGCGATCGTGTCGATCTTCGGCGGCGTCTGGGCCGACCGGCACAACCGCAAGTACCTCATCATGGGCGCCGACGCCGCGATCGCCCTGACGACCCTGGGTCTCGCGGTCATCATGATGACCGGCTACGACGCGGTATGGCTCATCTTCCTGACGATGGCGATCCGCTCGGCGGGCGCAGGCATCCAGATGCCCGCCGTCTCGGCGCTCATCCCGCAGATCGTGCCCATGCGGAATCTCATCCGCGTGAACGGGATCAACGGCTCGATCCAGTCCGCGATGGCGCTCGTCGCCCCGGCGGCGGCCGGCGCGCTGTACGCATGGGCCGCCGCCACGAGCGACAGCGCCGTGGGGGCGCTCATCCCGATCTTCTTCATCGACGTCGCGACGGCGGCGATCGGCATCGCGCTCATCGCCTTCATCCCGGTCCGCGCCGTGCGCCGCGCGGCCGACGCGGCGACGGGGTATTTCGCCGACCTCGTGGACGGCGTCCGCTACGTCGCGCACCACGCCTTCGTACGCTGGCTGCTCGTCGTGTTCGCGATCGTCTTCGTCCTCACGGTCGCGCCGTCGAACCTCACCCCGCTCATGGCGGTGCGGGCCTTCGACGCGGGCGACGAGCAGAACGTCATCAACCTCGCGGTGCTCGAGATCAGCTTCAGCGTCGGCATGGTGCTCGGCGGCATCGTCGTGGCGTCGCTCTTCGCGAAGGCGAGCCGCATCGGGCTCATCATCGTCTCGTCGCTCGTCTTCGGTGCGCTGTCGATCGGCATGGGGCTGTCGCCGAACATCTGGGTGTTCTTCGGCTTCATGTTCCTCGTCGGGCTCGCCGTGCCGTTCTTCTCGACTCCGTCGATGACGCTCCTGCAGGAGACGGTCGAGCCCGAGCGGCAGGGCCGCGTGTTCGGCTTCGTCGGGATCGTGATGGCCCTCGCGATGCCGTTCGGCATGGCGGTGCTCGGCCCCCTCGCCGACCAGGTGCCGATCGAGTGGCTGCTCGTCGGCGCCGGCGTGCTGACGTTCCTCGTGATCGGGCTCGCGGTCTGGCTTCCGGCAGGACGTCGAGCTGTCGCGGCGGCGCAGGCGGCCGCGCAGGTGCAGGGTCACGACCCGGCTGTGGGTGCCGCCGCCGTCGAGGCGGCCATGCGCGCAAAGGACGCGGAATAGGCTCTACGGCGTGCTGCTGACCGATCCCGTGACGCTCGAGAACGACTGGGTGCGTCTCGAGCCGCTGTCGCCCGACCACTCCGGCGACCTCGCCGTCGCCACCGAGGGCCTCGAGTACGCCTGGTACACCAGCGCGCCGACGGCCGACGGCATCCCGGGCGAGATCGAGCGCCGGCTCGCGTGGCGGGCCGAGGGACACATGAACCCGTGGGCGGTGCGGCGTCGATCGACGGGGCGCGTCGTCGGCATGACGACGTTCTGCAACATCGTCCAGGCCGATCGCCACGTCGAGGTCGGCCACACGTGGCTCTCGCCGTCGGCCCAGCGCACGGAGGTCAACTCGGCCGCGAAGCTCGCGCTCCTCGGGCACGCGTTCGAGGCGTGCGACGCCATCGCGGTGGAGCTGCGCACGCACTTCCACAACCGCCAGTCGCGCGCGGCGATCGCGAGGCTCGGCGCGAAGCAGGACGGCATCCTCCGCAACCACCGCCTCGGCCCGGGCGGGACGCTCCGCGACACCGTCGTCTTCTCGATCCTGCCGCACGAGTGGCCGGCCGTCCGGCTCGGCCTCGAGGAGCGCCTCTCCCGCGGCTGACCGCGCCGCCGCATCCCTTCCTCCCCTGGCTCAGGTGAGCGGAGGAGAACCGGCGAGCGGATGGCCGGGACGCGGCATCCACCCTCCGCACGTCGAACGCCCTCCGCTCATCGGAAGGACGCAGGAGGCAGGGAAGAGTGCGGGAAGGATGCCGGGGGACGCCCTTCGACGGGTTCAGCCGTCGACGACGGCGACGAGCTCGTCGAGGAAGGCGGCGAAGTCGGTGCCGCGCCGCACGATGCGCTGCACGGACTCGCGCTCCGAGAAGACCTCGACCAGCTGCTCGAAGACCGTCTGGAAGGCCTCGCGGTCGGTCTCGCTGAAGGCGACCAGCGCGACGACCTGCACGCGCCCCTCGCCCCAGGGGATCGAGGGCTCGGCGATGCCGACGGCGATCGCGGTGCGCGTCGCCGTCATGCCGAGGGCGTGCGGCACCGCGAGCGCGTCGGTGAACGCTGTGGACGAGAGGCGCTCCCGCTGGATCGCGCGCTCGACGTAGTCGTCGTCGATGACGCCGCGCGAGACGAGCAGCGCCCCGAGGCGGCGGATGATCGCCTCCTCGCCCGAGGCATCCAGTCCCCGCACGAAGGCCGACGGCTCGAAGTAGCGCTCCAGCTCCGTGCGCAGCCGCGCGAGCCGGCGCGCGCGGCGGATCCGGCCCGCCGCCGCCTGGACGCGCTCGACGTCGGCGTCGGTGAGGAACGGCTGGATGCGGACGATCCGATCGGATGCCGCGCGCTCGGGCGCCGGATCGATCGTCGTCAGGACGAGGTCGGTGTCGATCGACGCCCAGTCGGGGTCGACCCGCGTCTCGACGCCGACGACCTCGATCGCCTGTCCGAGCGAGCGGTCGACCGACGAGCGCAGGAGCTCGTGCAGCTCGTAGTACCCGGGGCAGACGATCGTCGCGGTCAGCAGCTGATCCGCACGGCGGCTGCGCTCCAGGCGCCCGCCGACGTGCATCGCGATATAGGCGATCTCGTCGTCGAGGAGCGGGATGCCGAGACTCTCGTGGAGGCCGTTGGCGATGTAGACGGCGACCTCGAAGATCATGGGGTACGACGCCTTGAGCGACCGGGTGAGGGGGTTGCGCGACCACGCCTGCTCCTGCGCCCGCAGCCGCAGGTTCTGCACGTGCAGCGCGAGGCGCAGGATGAAGTCCTCGTGGACGATGTCGACGAGGAACTCGGATGCCGCGTCCCCCACGACATCGCGCACCGCCTGCTCGACCTCGGGCTCGAGCCGCTCGCGCACGTGCATCTTCGGCGCCGTGGCACCGGGGGCGACGACCCGCGTGAGCACGAGCGAAGCGAGATGCTGCAGGTCGCCCGCCCCCAGCTCGACGCCGAGGTGCGTCGCCGAGAGCCGCGCGAGGATCGCGGCGACCTCGGCGTTGGCGGGCGAGGCCGCCGTCGTCTCGCCGTCGAGGCCGCGGTCCTGCGCGACCCGATCGGCCGCGATCGCGATGTGCATCACGACGTCGGAGATCCCGTACTCGTTGACGAAGTAGCCGAGGGCGCCGAGCTCGGCGACGAGATCGGTCTTGAAAGGTCCGAACGCGCGCGCGCCGACGGAGGCATCGCCGAGGGTCCGGCGCAGCGCATCGAGGTCGAACGAGCCGGCGTCCATCTCGTCGTGGGCGAGGCGGCTGAGGAGGCGCCGCTGCGCCATCTCGGTCCCTCGCAGCCGCGCGCGCGAGGCCGATCGCTCGAGGGTCAGCTCGGTTCCCCCCAGGAGGCCGCGCACGCGTGCGAGGTCGGCGTCCAGGGTCGCGGACGAGACGTGCAGATCGTCGGCGGTCTCGAAGACGTCGACGCCGTCGGGCGAGTCGAGGAGGGCCCGGACGAGGGTGTGCAGCCGGTCGCGGGGGGTCGAGGCATCCGTCCCGTTCGTCCGCAGGGCGGTCGCGGCATCGCCTCCCGCGCGATACCCCAGCGGCCCCGACTCCACCACGGTCCCCTCGGGGACGCGGGCGTTGAGGGTCGTGACGTACGAGCGGATGCTCCGCGGGGTCACCCCGAGCGCGTCGGCGAGCGTCGCCGCCGTCGCCCACTCGCCGTCCCGGACGAGCAGGGCGAGCAGGCGATCCTGTCTCGCTCGTGTCACCGGCTCCTCCGCCCGCGCGCCGCCTCGGCTCCGCCGGGATCCAGTCAACCACGCGCCGGCGGCCCGCTCTCGGCGCCACGTCCGATCTTCCGGAGGGGCGGAAAGAGAAGTGGTTGTCGGCTCCCAGCGATTTCACAAGAATGGCCACCACGAAGGAGGCGGATCGATGAGGATCCTCGTGGTCTGCGGTGCCGGTGCCTCGAGCACCTTCGTCGCACAGCGCGTGCGGCACGCTGCCCACGAGCGAGGACTCGCCTACTCCGCCTTCGCCGGCACCGAGCAGTCGCTTCCGATCGACCTCGATGCCGCGGATGTCGTCCTCGTCGGGCCGCACCTGGTGCACGCACTCGATCGCATCGAGCGCGACGCCGCGGTCCGCGGGACGACAGTGGTGCTGCTGCCGTCCGACATCTTCCTGGATCTCGACGGCACGCGGACGCTTCAGCTCGTCCGCGACGCGGTCGGGGGCTCCGGGGGGACCCTCCCGACCGCGAGCGGCACCGCTCCCCCGTGACACGACGCCCCAGAACGACAACACGCACGACCGACTGAGAGGAACGACATGCCCCCCATCTCCCGCACTGTGCGGATCGGGTCGTCCCACGGCCTTCACGCCCGCCCCGCGAAGCTCTTCGCGCAGGCCGCGAAGGATGCCGGCATCCCGATCACCATCGCGAAGGACTCGGGGGCCCCGGTCAACGCAGCGAGCATCCTCGGCGTCATCGCGCTCGGCGTCGAGCAGGGCGACTACGTGACGCTGACGGCCGACGGCGCCGGCGCCGAGGCCACTCTGGACACGCTCGCCGAACTGCTCACGACCGACCACGATGCGGAGTAGACGATGACGCAACTGCGAGGAGTCGGAATCGGCCTGGGGGTCGCCCAGGGACCTGTCGCGCGCATGGCGGAGCCGCTGCCCGCACCCGGCGACGGCCCGAGCACGCTCAGCGTCGAGGAGGAGACGGCTCGGGTGCGGGATGCCGTGGCCGCCGTCGCCCGCGAGCTCGAGCAGCGCGGAGCCCAGGCGGGCGGAGCGGCGCAGGATGTGCTCGAGGCGCAGGCGATGATGGCCGAGGACCCCACGCTCGAGCAGGAGGTCGACGACCGGCTCGCCCAGGGCAGGACCGGGGAGTTCGCCGTCTTCGACGCGTTCGCGTCGTTCCGCGACCAGCTCACGGCGCTGGGCGGCTACCTCGGCGAGCGCGCGGCGGACCTCGACGACGTCGCACAGCGGGTCATCGCACGGCTGAGGGGCGTTCCCGCTCCGGGCGTGCCCGATCCGGGGCATCCGTTCGTCCTCGTCGCGAAGGACCTCGCTCCCGCCGACACGGCCCTGCTCGACCTGGACAAGGTGCTCGCGCTCGTCACGACCGAGGGCGGGCCGACCTCGCACACCGCGATCCTCGCGCGCGAGAAGTCGATCGTCGCGGTCGTCGGCGTCGCGGCGGCGAAGGACCTCGCCGAGGGCGGGACGGTGATCGTGGATGCCGCGGCCGGCGTCGTCGTGACCGAGCCCACCGCCGACGAGCTCGAGCGTGCCGAGAACCGCGCCGCCGCGCGCGCGGCGCAGGCATCCGCCCCCCTCACCCCCGGCGCCCTCGCGGACGGGACGGCGATCCCGCTGCTCGCGAACCTCGGCAAGCCCGAGGGCGCGGCCGAGGCGGTAGCCCTCGGCGCGGAGGGAGTCGGGCTCTTCCGCACGGAGTTCCTCTTCCTGAGCTCGAGCCAGGCGCCGACGGTCGAGCAGCAGCGGGAGGCGTACACGGCGCTGCTGTCGGCGTTCCCCGGCAAGAAGGTCGTCGTGCGGGTCCTCGACGCGGGGGCGGACAAGCCGCTGGCGTTCCTCAACGACGCCCACGAGGAGAACCCGGCGCTGGGGCTGCGCGGCATCCGCGCCCTCCGCGCGAGCGAGGACATCCTGCGCGAGCAGCTGACCGCGCTGGCCGAGGCCGACGCCGCGACCAGGCAGCTGCCCGACGGCCCCGCAGATCTGTGGGTCATGGCACCCATGATCGCCACCGTGGAGGAGACGGAGTACTTCACCGGCCTCGCCCGCGAGTACGGCATCAGGACGGCCGGCGTGATGGTCGAGGTGCCGTCGTCGGCGCTGCTGGCCGATCGTGTCCTTCGGGTGGCGGACTTCGCGTCGATCGGCACGAACGACCTGACGCAGTACACGCTGGCCGCCGACCGGCTGCTCGGGTCGGTCGCCTCGTTCCAGGACCCGTGGCATCCCGCCGTCCTGTCGCTCATCCGCGAGGTGGGCCAGGCGGGCCGGGAGAACGGCAAGCCCGTCGGGATCTGCGGCGAAGCCGCCGCCGACCCGCTCCTGGCCGTCGTGCTGGTCGGCCTCGGGGCGACGAGCCTGTCGATGGCCCCCACCGCACTCGCCGACGTCCGCGCGTCGCTGTTGCAGTACACCCTCGCCGAGGCGCGCGGAATCGCCGAGGCGGCCCTCGCCGCAGACGATGCGGCATCTGCCCGGACCGCGGCTCGAGAAGCCGCCGACCAGGCCGCGAACGCGGCCGTCTAGCCGCAGCTGCGGCCAGAGAAAAGAGGAGACACAGCCATGACAACGGCGTCGACACCCGCAACGACGGGCGGGAGCAGGGCACGCGTCGGCGTGCAGCGCTTCGGCACGTTCCTTTCCGGCATGATCATGCCGAACATCCCCGCGCTGATCGCGTGGGGCATCTTCACGGCCTTCTTCATCGAGGTGGGCTGGACTCCGGTGGCCGCACTCGCGACGATCGTCGGCCCCTTCATCCACTACCTCCTGCCGATCCTGATCGCGTACACCGGCGGAAGCATCATCTACGGCGTCCGCGGCGGCGTCGTCGCCTCGATCGGCACCTTCGGCGCGATCGCGGGCTCGGACTACCTCATCGCGCAGTTCAACGAGACGCAGCCGGCCGACAACCAGCTCGGCCAGGTGCACATGTTCATCGGCGCGATGATCATGGCCCCCATCTGCGCGTACACCATGAGGTGGCTCGACAGCCTCTGGGAGGGCAGGATCCGGGCCGGCTTCGAGATGCTCGTGAACATGTTCTCGGCCGGAATCTGGGGCTTCGTGCTCGCGATCATCGGCTTCTACCCCGTGGCGTGGGTCGTCAACGGCATCATGCAGATCCTGAGCGGCGCGGTGAACTGGCTGGTGGCGACGAATCTGCTGCCATTGACCAGCATCATCATCGAGCCGGCGAAGGTCTTCTTCCTCAACAACGCCATCAACCACGGCGTGCTGACGCCGCTCGGCATCCAGCAGGCCGCCGAGGACGGATCGTCCATCCTGTTCCTGCTCGAGGCCAACCCCGGTCCGGGCCTCGGCCTTCTCCTGGCCTTCACGTTCTTCGGCATCGGCGCCGCGCGCGCGTCGGCACCGGGCGCGGCGGTGATCCAGTTCTTCGGCGGCATCCACGAGGTGTACTTCCCGTACGCGCTCATGAAGCCGATCCTCATCCTGGCGCTCATCGCGGGCGGCATGACCGGCGTGACGACGAACATGCTCCTCGGCGGTGCGCTGCGAGCCCCCGCCGCACCGGGCAGCATCATCGCGGTGCTGGCGCAGACCGCTCCAGGGTCCTACCTCGCCGTCATCCTCTCGGTGATCCTGTCGGCGTCGGTGACCTTCATCATCGCCGCACTGATCCTCCGGGCATCGCGCAAGCGCGACCTCGAGGCGATGGCGCTCACCGACGACGCCTTCGGCGCCGCGATCACCCAGACCGAGGCGGCCAAGGGCAAGAGCTCGGCGGCGCTCGGCGGCCTCCGCGGCGGCGCGGCGACCCAGGCCGACGGCCTCGCCGGCCCCGGCACGGGGATGGAGAAGGAGATCCGGAGCATCGTGTTCGCGTGCGACGCGGGCATGGGGTCGTCGGCGATGGGCGCGAGCGTCCTGCGGAACAAGATCAAGAAGGCGGGGATCGAGGACGTCACGGTGGTCAACAAGGCCATCGCCGCTCTCGACTCGTCGGCCGACCTGGTCATCACGCAGAACCAGCTCACCGACCGCGCGCGGAAGCAGACGCCGAACGCCGTGCACGTCTCGGTGGACAACTTCATGAACTCGCCGCGTTATGACGAGGTCGTGGACCTGGTCCGGTCGCAGCACGAGGACGCCCAGGCGTAGGGCGCCAGGAGCCGAAGACGCTCTGGGGTCGGATGTGCGAGATGCCCCGGCCCCAGAGTCTTCGGCTCCGGTCAACCGCTGGACATACCTCGGCGGTCGATAGTGGACTGGGAAAGACAACCGTTTCGAGAAAGGCGTGAACCATGGCACGTGACGTCCTCAGCATCGGCCAGGTGCGGATCCACTCCGGAAGAGCGTCCCGAGAGGACGCGATGAAGGAGGCAGCCGACATCCTCGAGGCGGCAGGCGCCGTGACCAGCGCCTACTTCGACGCGATGCAGCAGCGCGAGCAGACCGTCTCGACCTACATGGGGAACGAACTGGCCATCCCGCACGGCACGAACGAGACCAAGCACACCATCCTGGCGTCGGGTCTGTCGGTCGTCCGCTACGACGGCGGGGTCGACTGGGACGGCGAGCCGGTGACCTTCGTGATCGGGATCGCGGGCAAGGGCGACGAGCACCTCGAGATCCTGTCGCAGATCGCGCTGCTCTTCTCCGACGAGGACGAGGTGCAGCGCCTGAAGCAGGCGCAGACGCCTGAGGAGCTCTACCAGCTGCTCGGCACCGTCAACGAGTCATGAAGGCCGTCCACTTCGGCGCCGGCAACATCGGGCGCGGCTTCGTCGGCCTGCTCCTGCATGAAGGCGGGTACGACCTCGTGTTCTCGGACGTCGCGGCGCCCCTCGTCGATGCGATCAACGACGTCGACGAGTACACCGTGCACGAGGTCGGAGAAGGCGGGCGCGACACGGTCGTCACCGGCTTCCGGGCGATCAACAGCGCGACCCACCCCGACGAGGTCATCGAGGAGATCGCCGGCGCCAACGTCGTGACGACCGCGGTCGGGCCGACGATCCTGAAGTTCGTCGCGCCGCACATTGTCGCCGGGCTGGCGCTGCGGGACCCGTCGTCGCCGCCGCTGCAGGTGATGGCGTGCGAGAACGCCATCAACGCGACCGATGTGCTCCGCGGCGAGGTCCGCGCTCAGGCCGGCGACGCGTGGGAGGCGATCCAGGGCCGGGCCGTGTTCGCCAATACGGCGGTCGACCGCATCGTCCCCGCCCAGCCGGCCGGCGGGGGCGTCGACGTGACGGTCGAGCCGTTCTTCGAGTGGGCGATCGAACGGCCGCCGTTCGGAGACGACCCGCCCAGCATCCCGGGAGCGCACTTCGTCGACGACCTCGCGCCGTACATCGAGCGCAAGCTCTTCACCGTCAACACCGGCCATGCCGCGACGGCGTACTTCGGGGCACGGGCCGGCGTGGAGACGATCGCCCAGGCCCTCGCCGACGACACCATCGCGGAGGACGTCGCGGCGGCCCTCGAAGAGACGTCGGCCCTCCTCGCGGCCAAGCACGGGCTGGACCCCGCCGACCTCGCCGAGTACCGCGAGACGATCCTGAGGCGCTTCCGCAACGACGCCCTTCCCGACACGGTCTGGCGGGTGGGCCGGCAGCCGCTGCGCAAGCTCTCGCGCAGCGAGCGGTTCATCGGCCCCGCCGCCGAGGCCGCCGAGCGCGGGCTGCCGACGCGGGCGCTCGTGGCTGCGATCGCAGCGGCACTGGCGTTCGAGGACGCGGAGGACGAGCAGTCCGTGCAGCTGCAGGCGCAGCTGCGGGAGCTGGATGCCGCGACCTTCACCGCCACCGTGACCGGGCTCGAGCGGGGGCACCCCCTCTTCGCCGCGGTCGAGGAGGTCGTGGCGGCCCGGCAGTCCGAGCTCGGCTGACGGGCGGCGGAGTCGTCCGCCCGCCGGCCGCCGGTACGCTCGGGCTTGTGACCGATGCAGACGCCTCGCCCGCGCCGTCCGAAGAGCGACCGCCCCGTCGACGACGGGGGCTCCGGATCCTCTGGTGGGTGCTCGCGGGCATCGGGGCGCTCGTGCTCGCAGCCGTTCTGGCGATCGTGATCTGGAGCCAGGTCGGCGTCTCGCAGGCCGAGCCCGGGCCGCTCGCGGCCGTTCAGGCCGACGACCGGATCGTGATCAGCGATGAGCCCGACGGCATCATCATGAGCCCCGCCGACGGCGGGTCGGAGGTCGGCCTCGTCTTCATCCCCGGCGGCAAGATCGATCCGTGGGCGTACGTCGCCCGGCTCTCCGGCCTCGTGACCGAGGAGAACATGACGGTCGTCATCACGAAGCCCTGGCTGAACCTCGCCTTCTTCGACCTTCGTCCGCTCGGATCGTTCACGACCCTCGTCCCCGGCGTGGAGGAGTGGATGGTGGGTGGGCACTCCCTCGGCGGCGTGCGCTCCTGCAGTCTCGCCACGCAGGCGGATGCGCTCGTGCTCTTCGCGTCGTACTGCGCGAGAGACCTGTCGGAATGGGACCAGCCCGTGCTCAGCATCGCGGGCAGCGAGGACGGACTGTCCACCCCCGAGAAGATCGACGACGCCCGCCACCTCCTTCCCCCCGACGCGGCGCTGGTGGAGATCCAGGGCGCGAGTCATTCGTCGTTCGGCGACTACGGGCCGCAGGCGGGCGACGGCACCCCGACGATCTCCGACGAGGAGATGACCGCCGAGATCACGCGGCTCGTCGGGGAGGTCGCCGCGTCGCTGAACTGACCGGTCGCCGGAACGCGGAACTCGGGCGAACGGGGGGCGGGAGCCGCCGGTGGCAGGAGTCGTGCAGATCCGCCGGCGCCGCCTCAGACGTCGAAGCCGTCGCTGATGATCTCGATGAGCTCCTCGCGCTCCTCGAGCGGCAGGAACGAGCCGGCCGCGGCGTTGATCTGGAAGGTCTCGAGGTCGTCGAGGTCGTACTCGAACGTCTCGGCGAGCAGCGCGAGTTCGCGCGTGAGCGACGTGCGGCTCATCGTCCGGTTGTCGACGTTCACCGTGACCGAGAAGCCGAGCTGGTAGAGCAGATCGAAGGGGTGGTCCTCCATCGTCGTCCCCCAGCGCTCGATGGCCCCCGTCTGCAGGTTCGACGACGGCGAGAGCTCGAGCGAGATCTCGCGGTCGCGGACCCAGCGCGCGAGGTCGCCGAAGGTCACGAGCACCTCCTCGCCGGCGCGCGAGATCACCTCGAGGTCCTCTGCGATGCGCACGCCGTGTCCGAGGCGGAGAGCCCGTCCGTCGAGCAGCGCCGAGCGGATCGAGTCGAGCCCGGCCGCCTCTCCGGCGTGCACCGTGACGGGGAAGAACTCCGACGCGAGGTAGTCGAAGGCGGCCCTGTGCGAGGACGGCGGGAAGCCGTCCTCCGGACCGGCGATGTCGAAGCCGACGGCGCCGCGTCCGCGGAAGTCGACGGCGAGGCGTGCGATCTCGAGGGACCGGTCGGTGTGGCGCATCGCGGTGATGAGCTGACCCACACGGATGTCGCGTCCCGCGCCGTCCGCGGCATCCTCCCCCTCCTCGATCCCTTCCTGAACCGCCTCGACGGCCTCCTCGAGCGACAGCCCGCCCTGCAGATGCTGTTCAGGCGCCCAGCGCACCTCGCCGTACACGACGCCGTCGGCGGCGAGGTCCTCGACGAACTCGCGCGCGACGCGGCGCAGGCCGTCCGCGCTCTGCATGACGCCGATCGTGAGGTCGAACGTCTTCAGGTACTCCACGAGCGAACCGGAGTCGCTCTTCTCGGCGAACCAGTCGGCGAGCTCGCCCGAATCTGTCGCCGGCACGTCGACGCCGGCCGCGTCGGCGAGCTCGATGATCGTGGCCGGTCGCACGCCCCCGTCGAGGTGGTCGTGCAGTGAGACCTTCGGAAGGCTTCGGATCGAGACGCCCTGGAGGACGGCGTCGCCGTGCTGGTCGATGGGCATGAGTGCTCCTCGTCGGTCGTTTCAGATGGATGCCGCGCCCCGGCGCCGGCGGGATCAGTCGGTGATGCGCTCGAGCACGAGGGGCGTCGCAGGCGGCGCCTCCGCGCCGATCTCCCACGCACCGTCCAGGGCACTCAGCGCGCGCTCAAACCGCGTGGCATCATGCCCGAGCAGGGTGAACAGCGGCTGACCGGCGGTGATCCGATCGCCGGGCTTGGCGTGGAGGTCGATCCCGGCTGCGTGCATGACCGGATCCTCCGCTCGGGCACGGCCGGCGCCCAGTCGCCAGGCGGCGATGCCGAACGGCAGCGCGTCGAGGCGTGTGAGGTAGCCGTCCGCGTCCGCCGTGACCGTGTGGGTCTCATGGGGCTCGGGGAGCGCGGCATCCGGATCGCCGTCCTGCGCCCGGATCATCTCGCGCCACACGTCCATGGCCCGCCCGTCCCGCAGAGCGCCCTCCACATCGGCGTCCGGCTGACCGGCGAGCGCCAGCATCTCCCGGGCGAGCGCGACCGTCAGCTCGACGACATCGGCGGGTCCGCCGCCGTCGAGCACCTCGACGGACTCGCGCACCTCGTTGGCGTTGCCGATGGCCAGGCCCAGCGGGGTGTTCATGTCGGTGAGCAGCGCCGTCGTCGCGACGCCCGAGTCGGTGCCGAGTTCGACCATCGTGCGGGCGAGCTCCCGCGCCTTCTCGACGTCGCGCATGAAGGCGCCCGAGCCGAACTTGACGTCGAGCACGAGGGAGTCCGTGCCCTCGGCGATCTTCTTCGACATGATGCTGGACGCGATGAGTGGGATGGCCTCCACGGTGCCGGTGACGTCGCGGAGCGCGTAGAGCTTCTTGTCGGCGGGGGCGAGCCCCGAGCCGGCGGCGCAGATGACGGCGCCGACCTCGCGGAGCTGCTCGAAGAGCTCATCGTTGGACAGGGCGGCCGTCCATCCCTGGATCGACTCGAGCTTGTCGAGGGTCCCCCCGGTGTGGCCGAGGCCGCGGCCCGACAGCTGGGGCACCGCGACGCCGAAGGCGGCGACGAGCGGAGCGAGCGGAAGGGTGATCTTGTCCCCTACCCCGCCGGTGGAGTGCTTGTCGACCGTGGGCTTCCCGAGCCCCGCGAAGCTCATGCGCTCGCCCGAGGCGATCATCGCATCGGTCATCACCCGGATCTCGCCGCGCGTCATGCCGTTGAGGAGCACCGCCATCGCGAAGGCGGACATCTGGGCGTCCATGACGTAGCCGCGCGTGTAGGCGTCGACCATCCAGCGCAGCGCCTCCTCGGGAACCTCTCCCCCGTCCCGCTTGGCGCGGATCACGTCGACGGCGTCGTGCGCCTCGACCATCAGCGCGCCGCCTCTTCGAGGTCGCGGGGTCCGAACGCGTCGGGCAGCACCTCGTCGATCGTGCGGATGCCCGAGACGGTCTCGAGCAGCATCCCCGGCAGCGCGTGCTCGTAGAGCAGCTGGCGGCAGCGGCCGCACGGCATGATCGTCTCGCCGTCGTTGTTCACGCACACGAAGGCGACGAGCTGTCCGCCGCCGGACATGTGCAGATCGGAGACCAATCCGCACTCGGCGCACAGCGTCACGCCGTACGAGGCGTTCTCGACGTTGCACCCCTGGACGATGCGGCCGTCCGACACGAGCGCAGCGGCCCCCACGCGGTAGCGGGAATACGGCGCGTACGCGCGCTGCATCGCCTCGGTCGCGGCTGCCCGCAGCTCGTCCCAGTCGATGTCGGTCACGGAATCAGATCACCCCTTGATATACGGTTTGCCATCTGCCGCGGGAGCGCGGGACCTGCCGACGACCCCGGCGACGACGAAGATCGTCACGAGGTACGGGAGCATGAGCATGAACTCACTGGGCACGGGCGAGCCGATGACGCTCAGCGTGTTCTGCAGGCTCGAGGCGAAGCCGAAGAGCAGCGCCGCGAGGGTGGCCTTGATCGGGTCCCACTGACCGAAGATCACCGCCGCCAGGGCGATGAAGCCGACACCGCCGGTCATCTCCTTGTTGAACGCGATCCCGGCGCCGATCGTGTACACCGTGCCGCCGATGCCCGCGATGGCTCCCGCGAGGAGGAGGTTCCAGAAGCGGGTGGGGTTGACCTTGATGCCGACCGTGTCAGCCGCCTGCGGGTGCTCGCCCACCGCTCGCAGCCGCAGACCCCAGCGCGTGTGGAACATGCCGACGTACACGAGCGCGACGGCGATGTACATGAGGTACACGATGAGGGTCTGACGGAAGAGCACCGGGCCGATGATCGGGATCTCACTGAGGAGGGGGATGGGGATCCGGCTGAAGCGGGGCGGCGTGTTCATCGTCGCGCTGTTGGGCTGGAGGACCTGCGAGTACAGGAAGCTCGTGAGCCCGATGACCAGGACGTTGAGCACCACGCCCACGATGACCTGGTCGACGAGGTACTTGATAGCGAACGCCGCGAGGACGAAGGCGACCAGCATGCCGGCGACCATCGCCGCGATGAGGCCGAGGATCGGCTGTCCGGTCAGGGATGCCACGACCGCCGCGCTGAACGCGCCGGCCAGCAGCTGCCCCTCGATCGCGATGTTGACGACTCCGGCCCGTTCGCCGATGACGCCGCCCAGTGCGCCGTAGATGAGCGGCACGGCGAGTCCGATCGAGCCTGCCAGGAGCCCGACCACGGTGATCGACTCGCCGGCCGCCGCCCAGGTGAGGAACCCGACGACGAACACGAGGATCGCCACGATGACGATCCACAGCGGCGACCGCCCCCACGTGCGCACGAAGTACGCCGACAGCGCGGCGAGCACCACGACGATGATGAAGCACACCCAGGTCGTCAGGGCGACGGGGACCGTGAGCGCCGGGAGCTGGATGAGGTCGGCCTCGGTCGACAGCCGGAACGTCGTCTGGCCACCGCGCGGGGCGAGGACGAGGAGCAGCAGATAGAGGACCGCGAAGATCCCGAGGGCGATCGGCGTCTTCCAGCTGCGGATGACCGCGCGCTCGGCGATCTCGGGCCCGGGCATGAGTCCGGCGGCGGAGACGGTGGGGGTGCTCACGACCGGACCTCCTCGGTCACGGCGTCCGCCTCGACCGTCGCGCGCAGCTCCTTCTCGCGCGCCTTCTCGCGCCGTCGCCGATCTCGCTCGGGCGACGGGAGGAAGAAGATGGCGCGCACGAGCGGCGGGGCGGCGATGAAGAGCACGATGAGCGACTGCACGACCGTGACGATCTCCACGGGGATCTGCTCGGCCGCCTGCATCGAGAATCCGCCCGCCTTGAACGCCCCGAAGAGGATTCCGGCCGCGAATGTCCCCCAGGGCGTGGAGCGCCCGAGCAGCGCGACCGTGATCGCGTCGAAGCCGATCCCGGCGTCGATGTCGATCGTGAAGCCCGACGTGATCGTGCCGAGCACCTGGTTGACGCCCGCGAGGCCCACCAGGGCTCCCGAGATGAGCATCCCGTACAGGTACATGTTCGAGACGTTGATGCCCGCCACGCGCGCCGCCGCGGGGTTCTCGCCGACGGCGCGGAACTGGAAGCCCAGGCTCGACCGGTTGAGGATCCACCACACGAGCACCGTCGCCAGGATCACGAGGATGAAGCCGAAGTGCAGGTTGAACTGCGGCCCGAGCAGAGCCGGAAGGACCGCGGTGTCCTTGGAAGCCGGCGATGTCGGGTTGTTGACGCCCGGGGCCTGCAGCAGACCGGGGGTCCGCAGCATCCACAGGATCAGGTAGACCGCGACGTAGTTCAGCATGATCGTCACGATGACCTCGTGCGCGCCCGTGCGCGCCTTGAGGAACCCGGCGATCCCGGCCCACAGCGCGCCCGCCGCGACCCCGGCGATCAGCGCGACGATCATGTGGAGGCCCCACGGCAGGTCGAAGGACCACGCGGCCCATCCGGCGGCCGCCGATGCCATGAGCATCTGGCCGCGGCCGCCGATGTTGAACATCCCGATCCGGAACGCCAGCGCGACACCCAGACCGGCCGCGATGAGTGGCGTCGCGAAGGTGAGGGTCTCGGTGAGGGGCCGGATGGCCCGCGCGAACGTCGGCGCGCCGAAGTTGTACACGGCGCCCTGGAAGAACGCGGCGTACGCGCCCGAGATGGCATCCCACACGGCGGCGAAGGTGTCGCCGGGACGGGCGAAGAAGTACGCCGCGGAGCCTTGGACGTCCTCGTCGGTGACGGCGATCATGATGCCGCCGACGAGAAGGGCGAGCACGATCGCCAGGACGGAGATGATCGCGTTGCCCTGGGTGATCTGGAGGAAGGCGGTGTGCCACTTGGAGGGGGCTTCCTCCTCCCGCCGCTGCGAAGTCGTCGTGCTCATGCCGCCGCACCCTCCCCGGCCGGTGCCTCTCCCGCCATCATGAGACCCAGGACGTCGCGCGGCGTGTTCCCCGGCACGATGCCCACGATGCGGCCGCGGTACATGACCATGATCCGGTCGGCCAGCGCCGACACCTCGTCGAGCTCGGTGGACACCACGATCACGGGGATGCCGGCATCCCGGGTCTCGACGATGCGTTTGTGGATGAATTCGATGGAGCCGACGTCGACGCCGCGCGTGGGCTGGGCGGCGACGAGCAGCGAGAGGTCCCGGCTCAGCTCACGGGCCAGCACGACCTTCTGCTGATTCCCGCCGGAGAGGGTGCCCACCGGGGTGTCGATGCCCGGCGCGCGGACGTCGAACTCGCGGAACTTCTCGCGGGCGAAGTCGGCGAGAGCCTTGTGCTGCACATTCCACGCCTTCACGAAGGGCTCGCTGTTGGCGCGATCGAGCATGAGGTTCTCGGCGATCGTGAACGCTCCGACGAGGCCGTCCTCGTTGCGGTCCTCGGGGACGAATCCGACCCCCTCGTCCAGGATGCGCCGGATGCTGCGGCCGACCAGCTCCTCACCGTCGAGCTTCGCCGACCCGCGGACCTGCGGCTGCAGGCCCATCAGCGCCTCGGTCAGCTCGGTCTGCCCGTTGCCCTGCACGCCGGCGATCGCAAGGACCTCGCCCCCGCGCACGTCGAAGCTGACGTCGTTCACGACGACGTGACCGAGAGGATCGAGCACGCTGAGGTTGTTCACCTCGAGGCGATGCTCGTTCACCCTGGGCGGATGCTTGTGGACGGTGAGCTCGACCGCGCGCCCGACCATGAGGGAGGCGAGCTCCGCGTTGGAGGCGGTCGGCGAGGCCTCTCCGACGACCTTGCCCAGGCGGATGACGGTGATGCGGTCCGCGACCTCGCGGACCTCGCGGAGCTTGTGGGTGATGAAGACGATGGATGCGCCGGACGCCTTGAGCTGGCGCATGATCTCCATCAGCTCGTCGGTCTCCTGCGGCGTGAGCACCGCGGTCGGCTCGTCGAAGACCAGGACCTTCGCGTCTCGGGAGAGGGCCTTGATGATCTCGACGCGCTGCTGGACGCCGACCGGCAGGTCCTCGACGAGCGCGTCGGGGTCGACGTGGAAGCCGAAGCGCGCCGAGATCTCTCGCACGCGCTCGCGCGCGGCATCCAGATCGAGCAGTCCCCCCGCGCGCGTGGACTCGTTGCCGAGCATCACGTTCTCGGCCACGGTGAACACCGGGATCAGCATGAAGTGCTGGTGGACCATGCCGATGCCGGCGCGCATCGCGTCACCCGGTCCATGGAAGTTCTGGACGTGGTCGTCCAGGAGGATGAGGCCCTCGTCGGCGGCATACAGGCCGTACAGGACGTTCATGAGGGTGGATTTGCCCGCGCCGTTCTCCCCCAGCAGGCAGTGGATCTCGCCGGGCTCGACCACCAGATCGATGTGGTCGTTGGCGACGAGACTGCCGAACCGCTTGGTGATGCCGCGGAGCTCGAGCTTCATGGTGCCGATCCTAGTGAGAGGGGTGTGCGGGCGCACCGCCGGATGGATCGCCGATGCGAGGGTATCCGTCCCGGGCGGACACATCGGTGGGGAGGCCGCTGCGCGACCTCCCCACCGCGTTCGGGATCAGCTCGCGAGGTACGAGTTGACGGTGATCGAGCCGTCGACGATGCCCGCGATGATCGCGTCGAGCTCCGACTGCAGGTCAGCGGGGACCTTGCTCTCGAAGTCGTGGAACGGGGCGAGTCCCACACCGTCGTTCTCGAGGGTGCCGATGAACGGGGTGGCGTCGAAGTCCCCCGTGCTCGCCTCCCGCACGACGTCGACGACACCGACGTCGATTCCCTTGAGGATCGAGGTCAGCAGCAGGTCGCCCACGCTCGGGTCGGTCTCGAAGACGTCGGCGTCCACGCCCAGGAGGGCGATGTCCTTGCCCGAGTCGCGGATCACCGATGCGGCGCTCTGGTAGATGCCGCCGCCGACGGGCAGCAGCACGTCGGCACCCTGGTCGACGAGTCCCTGCGCCGCGTCGAGCGCCTTCTGGTCCGGCACGAACGCATCCGTGAACAGACCGTCGGTGCCGTCCCAGCCGAGCACCTTCACGTTGTCGCCCTTCTCGGCGTTCCAGTAGTCGACACCCTGCTTGAAGCCGTCCATGAAGATCGTGACGGTCGGGAAGGGCTTGCCGCCGAACGTGCCGACGACCTTGGACTCGGAGACAGCGGCCGAGGCGTAGCCGGCGAGGAAGGCAGCCTGCGCGGTGTCGAAGATGATCGGCTTGATGTTGGGGAAGTCCGTCTCGCCGTCGAAGTCCTGATCGACGATGTCGTCGATCGAGACGAACTGCACGTCGGGGTTCGCCTCCGCCGCCTCGGCCGCCGCGGCGGCGAGATCGAAGCCGACGGTGATGACCATCGTGCAGTTCTGGTCGAGCACGCTCTGGATGTTCGGGGCGAAGTCGGACGTCGTGTTGGACTCGACCGCGATCGAGTCGACGCCCAGCTCCTCGGAGATCTGATCGAGGCCCTGCTTGCCGAGCTGGTTGAAGGACTTGTCGTCGAAGCCGCCGGTGCCGGAGACCATGCAGGGCAGGAAGCCGTCGACGACCTCCGCACCACTGCCGGCCTCACCGGTCGGCTCGGACTCCTCGGGAGCGGATGCGCAGCCAGCGAGGGCGACGAAGAGGCTCGCGGCGACCAGGCCGCCGAGCACTCGCTTTCGGGTAGAAGTGGTCAACTCTGCCTCCACGGAAGAAGACCCGCGGACCTCGCGGGTGCATCAGAAGAAGTTACCCAGTGTGACCGGGCAGTTGCATGTACGAAGGGCCCGTGCGAGCGAATGGTTACAAAGACGCAACACGTCCGGAACCGGATGCCGCGATCCGCGCGACTCCGGCTCAATCACAGCACTTCGCTGCGGCCGTTCACCTTGAGCGCGTCGACCACGCCCTTCACCCGCTGGGCGTGCTCGCTCGTGGTGACCAGAAGAGCGTCCGGAGTGTCGACGACGACGATGTCCTTCACGCCGATGAGGCTGATGACGCGGTTCGTCTGGCTCACCACGATGCCGCTCGCGGCATCCGCCAGGATGCGCGCGTTCTCCCCCAGGATCGCGAGATCGTTGCCGCGACCGTGGCTGTTGAGCTTGGCCAGGCTCGCGAAGTCGCCGACGTCGTCCCAGTCGAAGTGCCCGGGGATGACGGCGAGGCGTCCCTTCTCGGCGGCGGGCTCGGCCACGGCGTAGTCGATCGCGATCTTCTTGAGGTTGGGCCAGACGCGGTCCACGACGGGCCCCCGCGCGTCGCGGTCGTCCCAGGCTTCGGCCAGCTCCATCAGCCCCGCGTGCAGCTCCGGCTCGTTCTGCGCGAGCTCGGCCAGCAGCACGTCCGCGCGCGTGATGAACATGCCCGCGTTCCACAGGTAGGAGCGGTCCGAGAAGTACGCCTTCGCGGTCTCGAGGTCGGGCTTCTCGACGAACCGCTCGACGAGGGCGGCCTCGGGTGCGCCCTCGACGACCAGCTCCCCCGATTTCTTGATGTAGCCGAACCCGACGGAGGGCTCGACCGGCGGGATTCCGATCGTGCAGATGTAGCCCTCGCGCGCCGTCGCGACCGCCTGGCGTACCGCCCAGTCGAAGACCTGCGTGCCGCGGATGACGTGGTCGGCGGCGAACGAGCCGATGATCACGTCGGGCTCGCGGCGCGAGAGGATGGCGGCGGCGAGTCCGATCGCCGCCGACGAGTCGCGCGGCTCGGACTCGAGGAACACGTTCTTGTCGGGCACCCCCGGCAGCTCCCGCTCGACTGCCGCGCGGTGCGCCCGCCCCGTCACGACCGCGATGCGCTCACCCCCGGCAAGGGGTTCGAGGCGGTCCCACGTGTCGCGCAGCAGCGTCTGTCCGGAGCCGGTCAGGTCGTGCAGGAATTTCGGGGCGTCGGCGCGCGACAGCGGCCACAGCCTGCTGCCGATGCCTCCGGCGGGGATGACGGCGTAGAAGTCCTGGATGGGCTCGACCATGCCGTCAAGGCTACCCAGGGGCATTGCGCGGATATGACAGACAGTCGTCGGTGGCGTGAAGACCGCCGCCCGAGCGTCGGCGGTTCCTCCCGTTTATCTCGACGTCGAGATAGTAAGGCGGGCCTTATGTCCCCCGTTCACAGGACGGGAATAGGATGGGCAGGCGCCCGCGTGACGCAGGGGAGCCATTCCCCGAGGGGCAGAGATCCGCCTCTCCACACAGTGTTCGAGTCAGGGAGGACGGCCCGTGTCAGCACCAGCACGCGTCACACCGTCGGTCGCCGAGACCACATCGAGTGTCCCGCGGGGCACGCTCTACCGAGGCCGCGAAGGAATGTGGTCGTGGGTGCTGCACCGCATCACGGGCGTGGGCATCTTCTTCTTCCTGCTCGTCCACGTGCTCGACACAGCCCTCATCCGTGTGGCCCCGGACGCCTACGACGCCGTCATGAGCTCGTACAAGAACCCGATCATGGGTCTCGGCGAGGTCGTGCTCGTCGGCGCCGTCGTCTACCACGCGTTCAACGGCCTGCGGATCATCGCGGTCGACGCGTGGCCGTGGGCGGCCCGGCGCCAGCGTCAGCTCTGGTGGGGCGTCATCGGTCTGTTCCTGGTGACGATGGTGCCGTTCGCGGTGCGCCACCTCTCGATCGTCTTCGCCTACGGATGGGGAGGAGAGTGATGACGACCATCGCCGACCCGGGCGCTCCGCGCACCGCTGTCCGCCGATCCGGCCCGAACCTCGAGAAGTGGGGCTGGATCTACATGCGCGTCTCGGGCGTGCTGCTGCTGGTCCTGATCTTCGGGCACCTCTTCGTCAACCTCATGCTGGGCGAGGGCATCCACGGCATCGACTTCGCCTTCGTCGCGGGCAAGCTCGCCTCCCCGTTCTGGCAGTGGTGGGACGTGCTGATGCTGTGGCTGGCGCTCATCCACGGGGCGAACGGCATGCGCACGATCGTCAACGACTACGTCTCCCACCCGCGCCTGCGGACGATCCTCGTCTGGGGCCTGTGGCTGACAGCGGGCTTCCTGATCCTGCTCGGCACCCTCGTCGTCTTCACCTTCGACCCGTGCGTGCCCAACCTGACCGACGGCAGCGTCCTGACCGAGATCTGCAGCGCGCAGGGCTGAGCGCGCACCGAGGCGAGAAACGAACGAGGGCAATCGACACGTGAGCACCCAGACCGCGGACTCCTACGTCAAGGACGGCGTCCACTACCACCAGTTCGACATCGTCATCGTGGGCGCCGGCGGCGCCGGGATGCGCGCGGCGATCGAGGCGGGTCCGGGAGCCCGGACCGCCGTCATCACGAAGCTCTACCCGACGCGCTCGCACACGGGCGCCGCGCAGGGCGGCATGGCCGCGGCGCTGGCGAACGTCGAAGAGGACTCGTGGGAGTGGCACACCTTCGACACCGTCAAGGGCGGCGACTACCTCGTCGACCAGGACGCCGCCGAGATCCTCGCGAAAGAGGCGATCGACGCCGTCATCGACCTCGAGAACATGGGCCTGCCCTTCAACCGCACGCCCGACGGCAAGATCGACCAGCGCCGCTTCGGCGGCCACACCGCCGACCACGGCAAGACCCCCGTCCGCCGCGCGTGCTACGCGGCCGACCGCACGGGCCACATGATCCTGCAGACCCTGTTCCAGAACTGCGTCAAGCTCGGCATCAACTTCTTCAACGAGTTCTACGTGCTCGACCTCGTGACGGTGAAGGATGCCGCGGGCAGGACGCAGGTCGCCGGCGTGGTGGCCTACGAGCTCGCCACGGGCGACCTCCACGTCTTCCAGTCCAAGGCCGTCATCTTCGCCACCGGCGGCTTCGGGAAGATCTTCAAGACGACCTCCAACGCCCACACGCTCACGGGCGACGGCGTGGGCGTCATCTGGCGCAAGGGCCTTCCGCTGGAGGACATGGAGTTCTTCCAGTTCCACCCGACCGGCCTGGCGGGACTCGGCATCCTGCTCACCGAAGGCGCCCGCGGCGAGGGCGCGATCCTGCGCAACGTCACGGGCGAGCGCTTCATGGAGCGCTACGCGCCGACGATCAAGGACCTCGCGCCGCGCGACATCGTGAGCCGGTGCATGGTCCAGGAGGTCGCCGAGGGCCGGGGCGCCGGCCCGCATCGCGACTACGTGCTCCTGGACTGCACCCACCTCGGCGCCGAGGTGCTCGAGACGAAGCTCCCCGACATCACGGAGTTCGCCCGCACCTACCTGGGCGTGGACCCCGTGGTCGAGCCCGTGCCCGTGATGCCGACCGCGCACTACGCGATGGGCGGCATCCCGACCAACGTCAAGGCGGAGGTGCTCGCCGACAACGAGACCGTCGTGCCCGGCCTGTACGCCGCCGGCGAGTGCGCCTGCGTCTCCGTGCACGGTTCGAACCGCCTCGGAACGAACTCGCTCCTCGACATAAACGTCTTCGGAAAGCGCGCCGGCCGCAACGCGGTCGAGTATGTGCAGACCGCCGAGTTCGTGCCGCTGCCCGAAGACCCCGCGAAGGACGTCCGCGACATGCTCGAGGGCCTGCGCGACAACCCCGGCACCGAACGCATCGCGGTGCTCCGCAAGACGCTGCAGGACGAGATGGATCGCAAGGCGCAGGTGTTCCGCACCGAGGAGTCGCTCTCCGAGGTCATGGACGTCATCGCCGAGCTGCGCGAGCGGTACCGCAACGTCCACGTCGACGACAAGGGCAAGCGCTACAACACGGATCTGCTGGAGGCTGTGGAGCTGGGCTTCCTGCTCGATCTCGCGGAGGTCGTCGTCGTCACGGCGCGCAACCGCAAGGAGAGCCGCGGCGGCCACATGCGCGACGACTACCCCAAGCGCGACGACGAGAACTACATGCAGCACACGATGGCCTACCTCTCGGGCGACCCGCAGTCGTCTCACCCGGAGGATCACATCCGGCTCGACTGGAAGCCGGTCGTGATCACGAGGTATCAGCCGATGGAGAGGAAGTACTGACGATGGCGACGTCCGCGACCGACATCATCGAGCGCACCGACGCCGACGCTCCCGCCCAGGCGGACGACGCGGCCGCCGACACCGGCATCCAGTCGTTCCTCGTCACGTTCATCATCCGCCGGTTCGATCCCGAGCTCGACACGGAGCCGCGCTGGGTCGACTACGACGTCGAGCTCTACTCGACCGACCGCGTGCTCGACGCGCTGCACAAGATCAAATGGGAGGTCGACGGCTCGCTGTCGTTCCGCCGGTCGTGCGCGCACGGCATCTGCGGGTCCGACGCGATGCGCATCAACGGCCGCAACCGGCTGGCCTGCAAGACCCTCATCAAGGACCTCGACATCTCGCAGCCGATCTACGTCGAGGCCATCAAGGGCCTGCCGCTCGAGAAGGACCTCATCGTCGACATGGAGCCGTTCTTCGCGTCCTACCGCGAGGTGCAGCCCTTCCTCATCGCGAGCTCGAAGCCGGAGCCGGGCAAGGAGCGCATCCAGTCGATCGTCGACCGCGAGGTGTTCGACGACACCACGAAGTGCATCCTCTGCGCCGCGTGCACCTCGTCGTGCCCCGTGTTCTGGACCGACGGACAGTACTTCGGACCGGCCGCGATCGTCAACGCGCACCGCTTCATCTTCGACTCCCGCGACGACGCCGCGTCGGTCCGCCTCGACATCCTCAACGACAAGGAGGGCGTGTGGCGCTGCCGCACGACCTTCAACTGCACCGAGGCCTGCCCGCGCGGAATCGAGGTGACCAAGGCCATCGCCGACGTCAAGGCGGCGGTGCTCCGCGGCAAGCGCTGACGCCGTCGCCGGGACGGATGCCGCGGCCCCGGCCGCACGCCCCGCGCCGGGTGAGGCGCCCCGCCCTGGGAGCGTCCGCTCGCTAGTCTGTCTGCGTGACCGCCTCGCCACCGAGTCCTGCCGCGTCGCGTGACGCGTCGGGCAAACGCGATGCGTCGCGTGACGCGTCGGGCAAACGCGATGCTGCCGAGAAGGCGAAGGCCGAGGAGGAGGACCTCCGGCAGCGCTGGGAGCAGACGCAGCTCCACCTGCGTCAGCGATTCGACCGTCCGATCTCCCGCGCGACCGAGATCACCCAGCAGACGCTGGCGTGGTTCCCGGTCCGGGTGTGGCGGCACTTCCTGCAGACGAACGGATTCCTCCTCGGGGCAGGGGTCAGCTACCAGGCGCTCTTCGCCGTCTTCGCCGGGATCTATGTCGCCTTCGCGGGCATCGGCCTGTGGCTCGGCGGCAGCGAGCAGGCCGTCCAAGCGCTCATCAACGTCATCAACAGCTACGTCCCGAACCTCATCAGCGACGAGGGCGGGATCGTCACGCCCGCGCAGGTGCAGGCTGTCGCGACGTCGAGCACGGGTGTGCTGGGCATCACCGGGATCATCGCGCTCGGCGCCCTCATCTGGACCGCCATCGGCTTCGTCACCTACTCCCGCCGCGCCGTCCGCGACATCTTCGAGCTCCCTTACGACCACCGCTCCTACTTCCTCCTGAAAGCGCGCGACCTCCTGGCGGCGATGATCTTCGGGATCGCGCTGATCGTCGGATTCGGCCTCAGCTCCATGAGCACGTGGGCGATCGGGCTGGTCTTCGGCTGGTTCGGCATCGATCCGGACTCGGAGGTCGTGTCGTCGCTGCGCGTCGGCTCGCTCCTGGTCTCGTTCATCGTCATCGCGGCCACGCTCGCTGCGCTCTTCCGATTCCTGGCCGGCGCGTCCCTGCAGTGGCGGCGCATCTGGCCCGGATCCCTGCTGGGCGGCGGCGCCATCGCCGTGCTGCTTCTCGGGGCCGGGCTCCTGGTCAGCTACACGCCGTCGAACCCGCTGCTGGCGACGTTCGCGATCTTCGTGGGACTGCTGCTGTGGTTCAAGATCATCGGCATCATCATGCTGGTGGCCGCGGCGTGGATCGCGATCTCGGCGCGAGACCGCAACGTCCCGCTCCTCGAGCCCTCCCAGGCCGAGAAGCTCGCGGCCGAGCACCGTGCTCTGCTGGTGGCGGCCAGGGTGCGGCTCCGGACCGCGCAGGAGTCGCGCGCGCACGCGCCCTGGTACGGCGTCTGGTCGGCTGACCGTGCCGTGCGGCAGGCGCAGCAGGAGCTCGCGGAGGTCGAGGCATCCGCTCCCCCGTCCGTGCCCGCCGACGGGCACCGGACCCGCGCGAGGAACGTCGGGAGCCGCAAGTAGGCTGGCCGTCGTGCCACGCCGCGTCCGCATCGCCTCCGTCAACGTCAACGGCATCCGCGCCGCCACCCGCAAGGGGATGGCCGCCTGGCTCGAGCAGGCCGACGTCGACATCCTGGCGCTCCAGGAGGTCCGTGCGACGGTAGATGAGCTCGCGTCATCCCTCCCCGGCTGGCAGCTCGTGAACGACGAAGCGCTCGCGAAGGGCCGGGCGGGCGTCGCCATCGCCTCGCGCAACGACTCGGTCGACGTGCGGCGCGTGCTGGGCGACGACGAGACGCTCGACTCCGCGGGGCGCTGGATCGAGGCGGACTTCGACGTCGACGGCGAGACGCTCACCGTCGTGAGCGCTTACGTGCCTACCGGCCAGGCCGAGACGCCCCGCCAGGACGCCAAGTGGGCCTTCCTCGATGCGATGGAGAGGCGGATGCCGCTGCTCGCCGCCGAGCGGCCGCTGGGCCTCATCATGGGCGACCTCAACGTCGGCCACCGCGAGCTCGACATCCGCAACTGGAAGGGCAACGTCAAGAAGGCGGGCTTCCTCCCCCGCGAACGGGCCTACTTCGACCGGTTCCTCGGCCCGCAGGGGGCCGACGTCACGGCTGTCGACGGCTCGGTCGGCGCGGGGCTCGGGTGGGTGGACGTCGGCCGGACGTTCGCCGGCGAGGTCGACGGACCGTATACCTGGTGGTCGATGCGCGGGCGCGCTTTCGACAACGACAGCGGCTGGCGCATCGACTACCACCTGGCGACGCCGGCGCTCGCCGCGCGCGTGACGGACTACCGGGTCGTGCGGGCGCCGTCGTGGGACACGCGATGGAGCGACCACGCGCCGGTCCTCGCGGACTACAGCCTCGGGGGCTGACGGCCTCGGGGGCTGACGGCCCGCGGTTCCCCGGCGGCGGGGCGAGGCATCCGATCGCCGCCAATAGGATTGATCGGTGACGAAACCGCGCCTGTACTCCGGCATGCAGCCCTCCGCCGACTCGCTCCAGATCGGCAACTACATCGGGGCGCTCATGCAGTGGCGCGATCTGCAGGAGTCGTACGACGCGTTCTTCTCGGTCGTCGACCTGCACGCGCTGGCGCAGCCGTTCGACCCCGCGGGGCTTCGGGACCAGACCCGCCGCACGGCTGCGCAGTACATCGCCGCGGGCATCGAGCCGTCGAAGTCGACCCTGTACGTGCAGTCGCACGTGCCCGCCCACGCCGAGCTCGCCTGGGTGCTCTCCACCATCACGGGCTTCGGCGAAGCCGGGCGCATGACGCAGTTCAAGGACAAGTCGCAGCGCTACGGCGCCGAGACGACGTCGGTGGGCCTGTTCACGTACCCGGTGCTCATGGCGTCCGACATCCTGCTCTACCAGACCGACATCGTTCCGGTCGGCGACGACCAGAAGCAGCACGTCGAGCTGACGCGCGATCTGGCGGAGCGCTTCAACAGCCGATTCGGCGAGACCTTCCGCGTGCCGATGCCGGTCATCCAGCGGGAGACGGCGCGCATCTACGACCTGCAGAACCCGACCGCCAAGATGTCGAAGTCGGCCGAGTCGGATGCCGGCGTCCTGTGGCTGCTCGACGACCCCGCGATCTCGGCCAAGAAGATCATGCGGGCCGTGACCGACAGCGAGGGGTCGGTGCGGTTCGACCGCGAGACCAAGCCCGGGGTCTCCAACCTCCTCGTCATCTACGCCGCGCTGTCGGGCCGGCAGATCCCGGCGATCGAGGACGAGTACGCCGGCCGGGGTTACGGCGACTTCAAGAAGGGCCTCGCCGAGGTCGTCGTGAACGAGTTCGGGCCGGTGCGTCAGCGCGCGCTCGAGCTGCTCGACGACCCCGCGGAGCTCGACCGCGTGCTCGCCACGAACGCCGCGAAGGCCGAGGAGGTCGCCCGAGGCACGCTCGCCGCCGTGTATGACAAGGTCGGACTCCTCCGGCGGGTGTGACGCCCGCCGTCGTACGCCGCCATCCGGGTCCTCCCCGCCGCGCTCCCGTTCATCCGGCGCGTATCGTCGCTTGGAGACGCGTCATCCGACGGTTCGCGCCCGATGAAGGGGGCGGGGACGCAGGATGCCGCGGCCTAGGCTGGCGGGATGGAACCGGTCACTCTGCACACCGAGCGCCTCGAGCTGTCGACGCCGCTCGCGGCCGATGTCGACGCCGTGCTCGCGGCCTGCCAGGATCCCGCCATCGCGCGATACACCACCGTCCCCTCGCCCTACGAGCGGCGCCATGCCGAGGAGTTCATCGATCGCGTCGCCAGGAACTGGGCCGACGACGTCGAGCAGACGTGGGCGATCCGCGACGGCGACGTGCTCGCCGGCATGATCGGGCTGTACCGGCAGGGCGCGGGCGCCGCCGAGCTCGGCTACTGGATCGGCCCGGCGTCGCGTCAGCGCGGCTTCGGCACCGAGGCGTCCCGCGCGGTCGTCGACTGGGCGTTCTCGCGCGAGGGGCTCGGCCTGCAGCGCATCGAGTGGCGCGCGGTCGTCGGCAACATCGGCTCCGCCCGGATCGCTCGCGCTCTCGGCTTCCACTACGAGGGCACACTCCGCCAGGCGCTGCGCAACGGCTCGGGACACCGCGACGACGGATGGATCGCCGGCCTCCTCGCCACCGACGACCGGCTCCCGCAGGAGTGGCCCGTCCTCGGCTGACGCGCCGTTCGCTTTCGGCGCGCGACCGGCCGTTCTCGCCCGCGCCGGCGTCGGCTCCCCGTGCGAGGATGGGCGCATGCCCGAGATGCCAGAGGTGCAGGGGCTCGTCGACTTCCTCCGCGATCGCCTGACGGGTCTCGAGTTCACGCGCGTCACGGTCGCGAACATCGCGGCGCTCAAGACGTACGACCCGCCGGTCCAGGCGCTGGAGGGCGCCGAGATCACGGACGCCCTGCGCCACGGCAAATTCGTCGACATCGCCGCGACGGGGACGGATGCCTCGCCCCACCTGGTCTTCCACCTCGCGAAGGCCGGATGGCTGCGGTTCTACGATCAGCTCCCCACGACGCTCATCAGGCCCGGGAAGACGCCCATCGCGCTCCGGGTCGCGCTGAGCGACGGGTCGGGGTTCGACCTCACCGAGGCGGGGACGAAGAAGTCGCTCGCGGTGTACGTGGTGCGGGATCCGGCCGACGTCCCCGGGATCGCCCGGCTCGGCCCGGATCCGCTCGACCCGACGTTCGATCGCGACACCCTCGCCGGGCTGCTCGAAGGCCGCCGCACGCAGATCAAGGGCGTGCTCCGCGATCAGATGATCATCGCCGGCGTCGGGAACGCGTACTCCGACGAGATCCTCCACGCCGCGAAGATGTCGCCGTACGCACTCGCGTCGACTCTCGACGCCGCCGAGGTCGACCGGCTCTACGCCGCGATGACCGACACTCTCGCGGAGGCGATCGCCGAGGCATCCGGGAAGCCCCCTGCCGAACTCAAGGATGCCAAGCGCCGCGGTATGCAGGTGCACGGACGCCGCGGCGAGACCTGCCCCGTCTGCGGAGACACGGTGCGCAGTGTGTTCTTCGCCGACAACTCGCTCGAGTACTGCCCCACGTGCCAGACGGGCGGCAAGATCCTGGCCGATCGCCGGCTGTCGCGGCTCTTGAAGTAGCTCGAGGACTCGGGGCGTCTCGTCTCGTTCCGCTCGCTCGACGACCGGGGGCGTCGGCGCGGCGGCTCACGCGTCGACGTCGGCGTCCACCCAGTCGAGCGATTTCGAGACCGCCTTCTTCCAGAGGCGGTACCGCCGCTCCCGCTCGTCCTGCGGCATCCGCGGCTCGAAGCGCACGTCCTCCCCCCAGTGCGCGCGCAGCTCGTCGATGCCCTTCCACAGACCCGTCGCCAGCCCCGCCGCATAGGCGGCGCCGAGCGCCGTCGTCTCGATCACCTTCGGGCGGACGACCGGGATGCCGAGGATGTCGGCCTGGAACTGCATGAGCAGCGCGTCGCGCGTCATGCCCCCGTCGACCCGCAGCTCGTCCAGCGTCCGACCCGTGTCGCCGACGACGGCGTCGATGACGTCCCTCGTCTGGAACGCGGTCGACTCGAGGGCCGCGCGGGCGATGTGCGCGCGGTTGACGAAGCGGGTCAGGCCCACGAGCGCGCCGCGCGCGTCGGGGCGCCAGTAGGGCGCGAAGAGCCCCGAGAACGCGGGCACGAAGTGGGCGCCGCCGTTGTCCTCCACCGTCGCGGCGAGGGTCTCCACGTCCTCCGACCGCTCGATGATGCCGAGGTTGTCGCGCAGCCACTGCACCAGCGACCCTGTCACGGCGATCGAGCCCTCCAGCGCGTACCGCGCGGGTTGGTCGCCGCAGCGATACGCGACGGTCGTGATCAGTCCGTGCTGGGACCGCACGATGTCGGTCCCGGTGTTGACGAGCAGGAAGTTCCCCGTGCCGTACGTGTTCTTCGACTCGCCGACGTCGAACGCCGCCTGGCCGAAGGTCGCGGCCTGCTGATCCCCCAGGATCCCGGCGATCGGCGCGCCGCTGGCGACCCCGGGGAGCTGCGTCTGGCTCAGCACCTCGGACGAGGAGCGGATCTCGGGCATCATCGCTCGCGGGATGCCCCAGACGTCCAGGAGGTCATCCGCCCAGTCGAGCGTCTGCAGGTCCATGAGGAGTGTGCGGCTGGCGTTGGTGACGTCGGTCACGTGGATCCCGCCGCGGATGCCTCCCGAGAGGTTCCATACGACCCACGTGTCGGGCGTGCCGAAGACGACGTCTCCGCGCTCCGCGGCCTCCCGTGCGCCCGGCACGTTCTCGAGGATCCAGGCGATCTTGCTGGCGGAGAAGTAGGTCGCGAGGGGAAGGCCCGTCGTCTCCGCGAACCGGTCTGCCCCGCCGTCGGCCGAAAGGGCGTCGATGCGGCTCTGCGTGCGGGTGTCCTGCCACACGATGGCGTTGGAGATCGGCCGACCCGTGCGCCGATCCCACACGATGGCCGTCTCACGCTGGTTGGTCACCCCGATTCCCACGAGGTCACCCGCTCCGAGCCCCGCCCGCGAGAGCGCCGACGACATGACCCACTCGGTGTTCGTCCAGATCTCCACCGGGTCGTGCTCGACCCAGCCGGCGCGCGGGAGGATCTGCGCGTGCTCGTGCTGGGCCACCGAGACGATCGCGCCCTGCGCATCGAAGACGATCGCGCGTGTGGATGTCGTGCCTTGATCGATCGCCAGGACGTGATCGGCCACGGCGCCTCCTCTTCGTCGAGAAGCCGGCCCGGCGACCCGGGCGCAGCAGCGGTTTCGTCGCGAAGCCGGCCCGGCGAGCGGGCGCGGCTGCGGTCAGGCTATCGGTCGGCGGGCACCGACGACCGGGATGTGCCGCGCGAGGACGGGTCGGATGCCGCGGCCGTCCAGCCCGGGTCCGCGGCGTGCACGCGCTCGAGCGCCCGCTCGACCTCGTTCTGACGCTTGCGGGCATTCCAGCCGAGGACCGGTGCGATCGCCTCGGCGACCTCCGCGGCGGACTCCGCCGAGACGGCGCCGACGAACGCGAGGCTCGTGCGCCGCAGCAGGATGTCGTCGAGGTGGACGACCTCCTCGGTGCGGGCGAGGTGACGCAGCTCGGCTGTGCTGTACTCGGGCACGGTCCGCAGGGGCCGGTCATCGTCGTCGTCCGCGATCGCCTCGATGACGTCGGCCGCGACGGTGCCGTAGCGGTCGAGCAGCATGGCCGCCCGCTCGATGCCGAACCCGCCCTCGTGCGTCGCGAGCCACTGTCGCCGCGCCGCCTCGCTCGTCGGGAAGCCGCGGCCGCCGCCGATCGGGAGGCCCTTCGTCGAGCGCACCCGCGCCCGGTCGAGGATCTCGAGCACGTGGTCGGCCAGCCGCTCGCCGGAGGCGCGGAAGGTCGTCCACTTACCGCCGACGAGACTCAGCACCTTCGTGCCGGACGACCCCTCGAGAGGCGCGGACTCGATCCGGTAGTCGCGCGACACGAAGCCGGCCGCGACGTCGCCGTGCCCGGGCAGGGGCCGGACGCCCGAGAATCGGTAGACGATCTGCGATCGGTCCACGGCGATGTCGGGCAGCACCTGCCCGATGAGGTCGATGAAGTAGTCGACCTCCTCCTCGGTGCACACGATGGGGTCTGCCATGTCGTGCTCGAGATCAGTCGTCCCCACCAGGACCCGCCCCTTGAGCGGGTAGATGAGCACGATGCGGCCGTCGCTGCCCTCGAAGAAGAGCTCGCGCCCGGCCGTCGCCTCGAGCAGCTCGGGGTGGTCGAGGACGATGTGCGAGCCCTTCGTCCCGCCCATGTACGACGTCGCATCGCCGATGGCGGCGTTTGTGATGTCGGTCCACGGGCCCGAGGCGTTGACGACGACGGATGCCGAGAACGGCGTCTCCTCGCCCGTCTCGAGGTCGCGGAGCATGACGCGTCCGGCGTCGACGCCGACCGCCGCCGTGTAGTTGGCCGCGCGCGCCGTGCCGTGGCCGGCCGCGACCGCGTCGCGGAGGACGTCGATGGCGAGCCGCTCGGGGTCGTGGAGCGAGGCATCCCAGTACGTCGCGGTGTACTTGACCTTCGGATTCAGCCGCGGCAGGGCGACGAGCGACTTCTTGCGCCCGAGGAAGGAGTGGGCGGGGACGCGTCCGCCGCCCCTCGAGAACGAGTCGTAGATCACGAGGCCGACCTTGATGAGCAGCGCACCGCGCTCGCGGTGGGTGCCGCCGCCGTGCCTCAGGAAGCGGAGCGGGGCGCTGAGCACGCCCGAGAAGGTGCTGTAGATCGGGATCGTCGTCTGGAGGGGACGGACGTAGTGCGGCGCGATGCGGAGCAGGCCGTTGCGCTCGGTCACGGCCTCGTGGACCAGCCGGAACTCCCCGTTCTCGAGGTAGCGGATGCCGCCGTGGATCATGTGCGATGAGGCGGCCGACGCCCCGCTGACGAAGTCACCGCGCTCGACGAGCGCGACATCCACGCCCTGAAGGGCGAGCTCGCGGAACGTGGCGAGGCCGTTGATGCCGCCGCCGATGATCAGCACCTCGGCGTGGGGGCGCTCGGCGAGGGCACCTGCTCCACGCCTCGGACTCGACGCCGTCATCGGATTCCTCCTGTCGTATCGACTCCATCCATCATCGCATCGCTGGACGGTCTTGCAGGTCGTGTGCACATATGTGCACGATGGGCGAGTGGACCACGCCGCCGATCCCGCCACCGTGGCGCGTGCGCTGACCGCAGCGCACCTCTACTACGTGCAGGACCGCACCATGGAGGCGATCGCGCGCGAACTGGGGACATCGCGCTCGACCGTCTCGCGGCTGCTGACGACGGCGCGCGCGACGGGCATCGTCGACATCCGCATCCGCTCGCCCTTCGCCGCTCCGCAGCGGCTCGAGGAGCGCCTCGCGGAGCGATTCGCCGTCACCGCACAGGTGGTGCCGGTGCCCGACGACGCCAGCGAGGTCGACCGCCTCCAGCGCGTCTCGATCGCCGCGGGGCATGCCCTCCTCGACCTGCTCCACGACGACATGACGGTGGGCGTCGCGTGGGGTTCGACGACGGATGCCGTGAGTCGCCACCTGGTGCCCAAATCGGTGCGGGGCACGACATTCGTGCAGCTCAACGGGTCGGGCAACACCCACACGACCGGACTTCTCTACGCCAGCGAGATCCTGAGCCGCTTCGCGACGGCCTACGGCGGCAGCGCACAGCAGTTCCCGGTCCCCGCCTTCTTCGACGACCCGCGGACGCGGGAGGCGATGTGGCGGGAACGGAGCACCCGGCGCATCCTCGACATGCAGAGCGACATGGATCTGGTCGTGTTCAGCACCGGCTCCGCGGGGTCCCGCGTGCCCAGTCACGTCTACAGCGGCGGCTACCTGGAAGCGCACGAGCTGGAGGAGCTCGCCCGCCAGGGCGTCGTGGGCGACATCGCCACGGTGTTCTTCCGCGCCGACGGGTCGAGCGACGGGATCGCCCTGAACGACCGGGCGACCGGCCCGGGCCTGGACGTGCTGCGGCGAGTCCCGCGACGGCTGTGCATCGTGTCGGGAGCCTCCAAGCTCGCAAGCCTGCGCGGCGCGCTCGCCGCGCGCACCGTGACGGACCTCGTACTCGACGAGGCGACCGCGCGGGCGCTCGTCGATTAGCTCGCGACGGCCGCCGGAGTCGGTGCATGTCGAGGAATGAATCGCTCACGGACACGTTTACTACACTCGAGAGCATCGACGTGCTCCGGGGTCGGTGAGAATCCGAACCGGCGGTGACAGTCCGCGAGCCGAGGCATCCATCCCCATCCGGGGCTCGGATGCCGAAGCCGATCCGGTGGAATTCCGGGACCGACGGTGATGCAGCGCAGGCTGCGAGTCCGGATGGGAGGCAGCACGAGCGGCGCGAAGCGTGCCGCTGCTTCCCCTTGCCCCCCGGCGCCGTCGCGAGGCAGGAAGACGGACGAGAAGTGGCGAACGACGCGGAACGCGACGCCATGCGGCGAGCGCTGGCGCTGGCCCTCCACGGCCCCCGCGGGATCAACCCGCAGGTGGGTGCCGTGCTCCTTGCGCCCGACGGCCGCGTCCTCGCCGAAGGGTGGCACCGCGGCGCGAGCACGCCCCACGCCGAGGTCGACGCGCTCGCGCAGCTCCGCCCGGGCGAGGCCCGTGGTGCGACCGCCGTCGTGACGCTGGAGCCCTGCAACCACACCGGCCGCACAGGTCCGTGTGCCGAAGCCCTCATCGAGGCGGGTGTCGCCCGCGTCGTCTATGCGATCGCCGACCCGGGCGACCACTCGTCCGGCGGCGGCGAGCGCCTGCGCGCGGCGGGCGTCGACGTGGAGTCGGGGCTCCTCGCCGGCGAGGCGGCCGGGCTGCTGGACTCGTGGCTCACGGTGCAGCGGCTGGGCCGCCCGCATGTCACCGTCAAGTGGGCGCAGAGCCTCGACGGGCGTGCCGCCGCCTCCGACGGCACGAGCCAGTGGATCACCGGCCCGCAGGCCCGCGCCGACGTGCATCGTCGTCGCGCCCAGGCCGATGCGATCGTCGCGGGGATCGGGACGGTGCTCGCCGACGATCCCGCCCTGACGGCTCGGGATGCCTCGGGGGCGCTCCTGGAGCATCAGCCGGTCCCGGTCGTGCTGGGCGTGCGCGGCGTGCCCGACGGCGCGGCCGTGCTGCGGCATCCCCTCCCCCTCCTCCAGTACCGCGGAGACGACCTCGGCGCCGTCCTCGCCGACCTCCGCGAGCGCGGCGTCCAGCGGGTGTTCGTGGAGGGGGGCCCTACGGTGGCGAGCGCCTTCGTGCGGGCCGGCCTCGTCGACGAGGTGCTCGCCTACGTCGCGCCCGTGCTGCTGGGAGGCGAGCGGATGGCCCTGGCCGACATCGGCGTGGGCACGATCGGCGACGCCCGCCGGCTCGAGGTGGCGTCCGTCGAGAGGCTCGGCGAGGACCTGCTGATCGTGGCGTCGCCCCGCATCGGCGACGAGAGGGCGCCGGTGGGCGCGGGACGCGTGCGCGAAGACGAAGAAGGAGACGACTGATGTTCACGGGAATCGTCGAGGAGATCGGCGAGGTGACCGACGTCCAGCCCTCGGGCGACGGCGTGCGCCTGACGGTGAGGGCACCCCAGGCGGTGTCGGATGCTGCGCACGGCGACTCGATCTCGATCAGCGGCGTATGCCTGACCGTCGTCGACCAGGGCGACGACTGGTTCACCGCCGATGTCATGAAGCAGACGCTCGACATGTCCACCCTTGCCGGCGTCGCTCCGGGTCTCGCGGTCAACGTCGAGCGGGCGACACGCGCGCACGGCCGCCTCGGCGGGCACATCGTGCAGGGCCACATCGACGGCACCGGCGAAGTGCTCGAGGTGCGCCGCGGAGACCAGTGGCGTGTGCTGCGGATCTCGCTCGCCGCGGACCACGCCCCCCTCGTGGTCGACAAGGGGTCGATCGCGGTCGACGGCGTCTCACTCACCGTCAGCGCCGTCAGCGACGCGTCGTCGCCCGCGCAGTGGTTCGAGGTGTCGCTCATCCCCGAGACCCTCGAGGCGACGACCCTCGGCGAGCGCGGCGCGGGCGATGTCGTGAACCTCGAGACCGACATCCTCGCGCGCCATGTGCAGCGGATGCTCTCCTTCGCGGCACCCGCCGCGGCTCACCGCGAGCCGCCTCTCACGAACTCCCCCGCGGCCCTCGCCGCTCCGACGGAAGGAGGCTCCCGATGAGCCTTGCCACGATCCCCGACGCCCTCGACGCGCTGCGCGCGGGGCGCCCCGTCATCGTCGCCGACGATGAGAACCGCGAGAACGAGGGCGACGTCGTCCTCTCCGCCGAGCTCGCCACCCCGGAATGGGTCGCGTGGACGGTCCGGTGGTCCAGCGGATTCATCTGCGCGCCGATGCCCGCGGAGTGGGCCGACCGGCTCGACCTTCCGCCGATGGTCGCGGTCAACGAAGACGCCCGGGGCACCGCGTACACGGTGAGCGTCGACGCGGCCGACCGGGTGTCGACCGGCATCAGCGCGTCCGATCGCGCCCACACCCTGAACGTGCTCGCCGACCCCGAGTCCACGCCGGGGAGCGTCATCCGCCCGGGTCACATCCTTCCGCTCCGGGCCGTCGACGGGGGCGTCCGCGAGCGCGGCGGTCACACCGAGGCCGCGGTCGAGCTCATGCGCCTGGCCGGCCTCAAGCCCGTGGGCGCGATCGCCGAGGTCGTCGCCGAGGATGGATCGATGATGCGCCTCCCCGGCCTCCTCGAGCTCGGCGAGCGCGACGGCGTGCCGGTCATCACGATCGAGCAGCTCGTGACCCATCTCGAGGCGAACGAGCCGCTCGAGTCGGTGGCGGCCTCGCCGCACAGGCGCCGGGTGAGCCTGCGCGCCGAGGCGAACGTGCCGACCTCGCACGGTGCGTTCCGCTTCCTCGCGTACAAGGACCGCATCACCGGCACCGACCACATCGCGGTCGTGTCGGGCGAGATCACCGACAAGGCGCCGCTCGTGCGCGTGCACTCGGAATGCCTGACGGGCGAGGCGTTCGGCTCGCTGAAGTGCGAGTGCGGACCGCAGCTGGATGCCGCGCTGGACGCGATCAAGCAGGAGGGCGGTGTCGTCATCTACATGCGGGGTCACGAGGGCCGGGGCATCGGGCTCATCAACAAGCTGCGCGCCTACAGCCTGCAGGAGCGGGGCCTCGACACGGTGGACGCGAATCTCGCCCTGGGCCTTCCCGCCGACGCGCGCGACTACGCCGCCGCGGCCGGCATCCTCTCCGACCTCGGCGTCGAGAAGGTGCGCCTGCTCACGAACAACTCCGACAAGGTGAACCAGCTGCGCCGACTCGGTCTCGACATCGTCGAGCAGGTGCCTCTGCTCGTGGGCGTCGGCCCGAACAACCACCAGTACCTCGAGACCAAGCGCGACCGGATGGGACACCTCATCGACGAGCGCGAACTCGCCGATGCGCTCGCCGAGATGAAGGAATCGCACCTGGCGGGAGGAGCGAGCGCATGAGCGGCAAGGGCGCGCCGATCGTCGGCGGCACCGACGCGACCGACCTTGACATCGTCGTGGTCGCCGGAAGCTGGCACGACGTCATCACCGACGGCCTGATCGCGGGCGCACAGCGCACGCTCGACGCCGCGAACGCGTCGTGGCGGCTCGTCCGGGTCCCCGGCTCGTTCGAGCTGCCCGTCGCGGCGAAGGCGGCGCTGGATGCCGGGGCCGACGCGGTCGTGGCGCTCGGCGTCATCATCCGCGGCGGCACCCCCCACTTCGACTTCGTCTCGAATGCGGCGACCGACGGCCTGACCCGCGTGGCACTGGACACCGGCAAGCCGGTCGGCTTCGGGGTGCTGACGCTGGACGACGAGCAGCAGGGACTCGACCGGGCGGGCCTGCCCGGGTCGAAGGAGGACAAGGGCGCGGAGGCTGCGGATGCCGCGATCCGCACCGCGCTGGTGCTGCGCGAGCTGCGCGCGGCGCAGCGCCGCCCCGCCGGGTTCTGACCCGCGCTCCGCTGCGGAGCCGAGGCATCGGGTCCGAGTCGAGCCGTCGGGTTCGAGTCGAGCCGTCGGGTTCGGGTCGAGGCCTGGGGTCCGAGTCGAGGCCTGGGGTTCGAGTCGAGGCATGGGGTTCGGGTCGAGCCCAGTGAGGGCTCGACTGGCCCCCCGAACCTCGACTCGCATGCCGGAGCGGGCCGTGTGCGTCGGCTTCAGCCTTACGAAAGGTAGGCTGAGGTCATGGAGTTCCTTCGCCACGTCGTCCTGCTCGTCCATCTCGTCGGCTTCGCGATCCTCTTCGGCGCCTGGGTCGTCGAGGTCGTGAACCGGCGTCACCACGTCACGCGCCTGATGGAGTGGGGCCTCGCCATCGCGGGCGTCGCCGGCCTCATCCTGGCCGCCCCGTGGGGCATCGAGTACGACCTCAACTACGCCAAGATCGGCCTCAAGCTCGTCATCCTCGTCGTCATCGGAGCCCTGCTCGGAATCGGCCGCGGTCGCCAGAAGAAGACGGGCGCGGTGCCGCCGGCCATCTTCTGGTCGATCGGCATCCTGACCTTCGCCAACGCGGCCATCGCCGTTCTCTGGCGGTAGCCCCCTCCGACCGCGAGAAGGCGGGCCCTGCCGTAGGCCCGCCTTCTCCCACGCGCGGGTAGACTCGGAAACCGTTCGCCGGCGACTCCGCCGGCACTCGGTGACCCAGCGACGAGCCGCCCGCTGCGTCACCCCTGCTCCGGGCTCCCGCCACCGGCGCGTCCCAAGAAGACGTCCACGCAGTCCCCCCGACACAGGTTCCTCATGTCTTCCACTGCCACAACGGCATCCCCCACGGCGGCACCCGCCAATCCGCGCTCCCGTGTCATCACGGCGAGCCTCGTCGGCACGACGATCGAGTTCTACGACTTCTACGCGTACGCGACGGCGGCCGTGCTCGTCTTCCCCATCCTCTTCTTCCCTACCGGGAACGACACCACCGCGCTCCTCGCGTCGTTCGGCGTCTTCGGCGCGGCGATGATCGCGCGCCCCCTCGGCGCGATCGTCTTCGGTCACTTCGGCGACCGCTTCGGGCGCAAGGCCACGCTCGTCGCGTCGCTGCTCACCATGGGGATCGCGACGTTCCTCATCGGCTGCCTCCCCACCTACAACGACATTGGATGGTGGGCGGCCCTGCTCCTGCTCATCCTGCGCCTCGCGCAGGGCTTCGCGCTCGGCGGCGAGTGGTCGGGGGCCGCGCTCGTCGCGACCGAGAACGCCCCCAAGGGGAAGCGCGCCTGGTACGGCACCTTCCCGCAGCTCGGTGCGCCGCTCGGGTTCATCATCGCGAACGGGATCTTCCTCGCGATCAACTTCCTGCTCCCCCATCCCGACGGCGGCGCGCAGCGCTCCGAGGCCTTCCTCGCGTGGGGCTGGCGCGTTCCCTTCCTCTTCTCGGCCGTGATGGTCGTGATCGGCCTGTGGGTCCGGCTGCGCCTGGTCGAGTCCGACACCTTCGCCAAGGCGGAGCAGAAGGGGGCGATCCGCAAGTTCCCGCTGGGCGTCGTGCTCCGTCACCACTGGAAGGAGCTGATCCTCGGCACCTTCATCATGCTGGCGACGTACGTGCTGTTCTACCTGATGACGAACTTCACGCTGTCGTACGGCACGAAGGCCGCCAGCGTCGACGTGGCGGCAGCGGCAGCGGCGGCCCAGGCGGAGGCGGCGGGCAAGCCGTTCGACGCGACGGCGTTCGCAGCGCAGTTCTACCCGGGACTCGGCTTCGGCTACACCGACTTCGTGATCATGCAGATCATCGGCGTCGTGTTCTTCGGCATCTTCACGCTGCTCTCCGGCCCCATCGCCGACGCGATCGGGCGCCGCAAGCTCCTCATCTGGGTGACGATCCTCATCATCCTGTTCGGCCTGACCTTCAACCTCTTCCTGCTTCCGCAGGCCGACCCGAAGTTCACCGGCGCGATGGTGCAGGCGTTCCTGGTGTTCGGGTTCATGCTCATGGGTGCGACGTTCGGCCCGATGGGCGCCGTGCTGCCGGAGCTCTTCCCCACGAACGTCCGCTACTCGGGCTCGGCGATCTCGTACAACGTCTCGTCGATCCTCGGCGCGGCGCTCGCCCCGATCGTCGCGGTCGCCCTGTGGGCGGCGACGGGCGGCAGCCCGTGGCTCGTGGGAATCTACCTGTCGGCGATGGCGGTCCTGACCCTCATCGCGCTCCTCCTCTCCAAAGAGACCAAGGACGTCGACTACGACGACAATCTCGGCGTGGGGGCGACAGGCTCGCTCTGATACCAGATGCGGGAAGTGGATGCCGCGGCCCCGGTCGCGGCATCCACTCTCCTTTTTCGGCCGACGAACCCGCGCGTCGTCCACGCACGCGCCCCGTCGGGGGGAGGAGAAGCCGCGAAGGGAGGACGTTTCCGCGGAAACGGTCCTCCCCCCGCGCTTTCTCCTCCGCCGGTGACGGCCGGCGGAGGAAGTGACGGAGGGTCGGCGGCGGAAGGGGCGGACGGCCGGCGGAGGAAGTGGCGGAGGGCCGGCGGCGGAAGGGGCGGAGGGCCGGCGGTCAGGGGTGGGTGAGGGCCGGCTCGTCAGGGGTGGGTGAGGGTCGGCGGTCAGGGATGGGTGAGGGCCGGCTCGTCGGGCAGCTCGCCTGGGCCGCCGGACGACCCCGCCTTCGCGGCATCCTCCTTGACCTCGTCGCTGACGGCATCCGTGGGAGGCGCGTCGTCGGCCTGCGCGTCGTCGGAGTGGTGCTCGTGGGGTGTGTTGTCGCTCATCGCGGCTCCTTCGTTCCCCCCGACTCTCGCTCGACACGGGCCGGGCGGAAAGCGGGTTGACAGGTCCCGGATGCCTCGCCCGACCGGCCCGGGACGCGCCGCCCGACCGGCCCCGCCCGACAAACCCCGCCGCGCCCGACGGGCCCGGGCACCCCGCCCGACCGGCCCGATAGCCTGACGTCATGCCGCGCCGAGACACGCTGATCGTCGCTCTGCTGGTCGTGTCGTCCCTCGCCGCCATCGGCGGCGTCGTGCTCGCAGCGACAGCACGAGCGACCGCGGCCTTCGGATGGTTCGCGTACGCGCCACTGAGCGGTCAGGTCTTCACCCCCGGCATCGGCGTCCCCCCGGCGGTCATCGGCGGTCTCGCTCTCGCCGCCGTCGGACTGCTCGGGGTCGGCTTCGGCGCCGGATGGCTCGTGAGCGCGCGTCGCCGCGACCCCTGACCCCGCCGGATTCCGACGATCCCCGCTGGATTCGGGCCAGGCCGCGTGATCCGTCCGGATCCGAGGCGTCCGTCCGGATCGGGCGGGTGGGCCGTGGGCGCTCAGTCGAGGAAGAGGGCCCGCAGCCGCTTCGTCGTGAAGATCAGCCCGACGACGATCATGACGACGAAGTAGAGCAGGTGCCATCCCATGTCGGGGCTCATGACGCCGGTCGTGAGCCCCCGGATCAGCTCGACGGCGTGCCACAGCGGGAAGGCCATCACGATCGCCTGCACCCACTCCGGGTAGACCGTGATGGGGTACAGCGTCGCCGAGAAGAGGAACATCGGCAGCAGGACGAAGTTGATCCAGTCCATCTGCTGGAACGTCTTCATGTAGCTCGTGACGGCCATGCCGACCGCCGCGAAGCCGAACGCGATGAGGAGGACGGCCGGGATCGCGAGAATCGCCGTCCACGCGAGGTTGAGGCCCAGGATCTGCATGATGATGAGGAACCCGGTCGCATAGAGCAGCCCGCGCAGCAGCGCGTAGAGGATCTCGCCGAGGGCGACGTCGAGCGGCCCGAGCGACGTCGCGAGCATGCCCTCGTAGAGCTTGCCGTAGTTGAGCTTGAAGAACACGTTCCACGTGGAGTCGTAGATGGCGCCGTTCATGGCCGACACCGCGAGGAGCGCCGGTGCGATGAACGCCGCGTACGGCACCTCCACACCGCCCGACGTCTGCACGTCGCCGATGATCGCGCCGAGCCCCAGGCCCATCGAGGCGAGGTAGAACACCGGCTCGAAGAAGCCCGAGAAGACCACGATCCAGCTCGACGAGCGTGCGGCGATGAGCCCCCGCTGGACGACGGCGAACGGATTGCCGGCCCACAGCGCGCGCACGCTGCCGCGGCGGGGCGCGGCTTCCGTTGTCGTGTCGACAGCCGTCATTTCGCGAGCCTCTTCGTGAAGACGCGTCGGGCGAGAACGAAGCCACCGACGGCGAGGGCGAGCAGGTACAGGAGGTTGACCCACACGAGCGGCGCCGACATATCGCCGTAGGTAGCCGCGCGGCCCAGCTCGGACGCGTGCCAGAGCGGGGAGATCCAGCCGATCCACTGCAGCCACAGCGGCAGGTTGGTCAGCGGGTAGAACGTGCCCGAGAAGAGGAACATCGGCATGAAGATGAACCGCTGCACGAGGGCGAACTGGCCCTTGTCGTCTTCGATCGACGCCGCGTACGCCATGAGCGGGATGCCGAACGAGAGGCCCGCCAGCACGCCGACCGGCATCATCAACCAGGCGGTGCCGGGGTTCGTCGCGTCGGGATACAGCAGCGCGAAGAAGATCCAGATGAAGAAGTAGTAGAGGACGACCGTCACGGCCATCCGCGCGGCGGCGCCCGCGACGACTCCCCCGGCGATCTGCGGCGACCCGATCGGCGACGCGTTGAACCCGTAGAAGTAGCGTCGCCACTTGAAGCCCGCCATCACGGGGTAGGTGAACTCCTCGGATGCCACGGCGATCGCCGCCGTCATCAGCAGCGCCGGTGCGACGAAGACGAGGTACGGCACCTCCTGGCCGCCGTCGTCGATCGGCGCCTGGATCAGGGCGGCGAGGCCGACCGCCAGCCCGAGAAGGTAGAGGATCGGCTGGCCGAGCGCATTGACGATGATCGTCCAGCCGTACGCGCGCATCGCGCGCAGCATGTGCTCGGTGACGTAGAGCGTGCCGCGGCGGCGCGGCTTGCGGCCCCACACCATCGCCTCGGCGCGAAGCTCGTCGAGCGTCGGCTGCGTGAGGGTGAGGGATGCCTCGCCCCGAGGCATCCCCGTCTCCGCCGACCCGCCGACCGGGGAATCGCCGCTCATTCGATCAGCGACCTTCCCGTGAGGCGGAGGAAGACGTCTTCGAGGCTGGACCGCCGCACGAGCGACGTGAGCGGCTCGAGCCCTTCGTGCGCGATGCGCTCGAGCGCCGCCTCGCCGTTGCCGGTGTAGATCAGGATGCGGTCGGGCAGGACCTCGACACGATCGCCGATCCCCTCGAGCCTCGAGGCGACCTCAGCGTTCCGATCGGACCCGAAGCGCACCTCCAGCACCTCGCGGCTCGAGTGCTCGCGGATGAGCGAGGCGGGGGTGCCTTCGGCCATGATGCGCCCCTTGTCGACGACGATGAGGCGATCGCACAGCTGCTCGGCCTCGTCCATGTAGTGGGTCGTGAGCACGAGCGTCGTGCCGCGCTCCTTCAGCCGGAAGAGCCGGTCCCACAGCACGTGCCGGGCCTGCGGGTCGAGTCCGGTCGTCGGCTCGTCGAGCAGCAGGATGCGCGGATCGTTGATGAGCCCGCGCGCGATCGTCAGGCGCCGCTTCATGCCGCCGGAGAGCTGGTCGACCTTCGCCTTCGCCTTGTCTTCCAGCGCCGCGAAGGCGAGCAGCTCGTCGGCCTTCTCGTGGCAGACCTTCGCGGGGAGGCCGAAGTAGCGGCCGTAGATGAACAGGTTCTCGCGCGCGTTGAGCTCTCCGTCGAGGTTGTCCTGCTGCGGGACGACGCCCAGGCGGGAGCGGATCTCGGGGCCGTACTGATCGGGATCGAGGCCCAGGATCGTGAGCTCTCCGCTCGTGCGCGTCGAGACGGCGCCGATCATCTTCATCGTGGTGGACTTGCCGGCGCCGTTGGGGCCGAGGAGACCGAACGACTCCCCGGGAGCGACCTCGAACGACAGCCCGTCGACCGCGAGGAAGTCGGGCTTCCCCTTGGCCTTATAGGCCTTGACCAGGTTGCGGGCATCGATGACGGGGGCGGGCACCGAACAACCCTAACGCCGCGCTCCGACACCGACTCCGGCCAGGACGGTGACGGCGTGTGACAGCCCGCTGGGCGCACGCGCGGGAGGGGAACTACGATCGCCGGGTGACCTCCACTGCCTCGACCTCCGTCCGTCAGCGCGCTCCGTTCCGGGCCGACATCGTGGGAAGCTTCCTCCGACCCGCTGCCGTCGCCGAGGCCCGGCTGGAGCACGCGGAGGGGGACCTCTCGACCGCAGCCCTGCGCTCGGTGGAGGATGACGCGATCGCCGACCTCGTCGCGAAGGAGAAGGCCGCAGGCCTCGAGCTCGCCACCGACGGCGAGTTCCGCCGCTCGTGGTGGCACTTCGACTTCTTCGGCTTCCTCGACGGGGTCGAGATCGTCGAGCTGGATCACGGCATCCAGTTCCAGGGCGTCCAGACGAAGCCGCGCGGCGTGCACGTCTCGGGGCCCATCCGCTTCCCCGCCGACCACCCGTTCCTCGCGCACTTCCGCTTCCTCAAGGACAGGGCCGAGGCGGCCGGCGTGACCCCCAAGTTCACGATCCCGGCGCCCACCGTGCTCGACTTCCGGGTCGAGCCCGGCCACATCGACCCCGCGGCGTATCCCGGCGGCCACCCCGCCATCGCCGACGACCTCGTGCAGGCCTACCGGGACGCGTGGCAGGCCTTCTACGACGCCGGCGCCCGCTACCTGCAGTTCGACGACACGGCGTGGGCGTACCTGTGCAGCGAGGTGGAGCTCGAGAAGGCCCGTCAGCGCGGCATCGACACCGACGGCATCGCCGAGCGGTACTCGTCACTGCTCAACCGCATCCTCGAGGGCAAGCCGGACGACCTCGTCGTGACGACCCACGTGTGCCGCGGCAACTTCCGCTCGACATGGATCTCATCGGGAGGGTACGAGCCGGTCGCCGAGCAGCTCCTCGGGAACACGGACTACGACGGGTACTTCCTGGAGTACGACAGCGAGCGCGCGGGCGGCTTCGAGCCGCTGCGGTTCCTTCCCGAGGGCGACAAGATCGTCGTGCTGGGTCTCATCACCACCAAGAGCGGCGAGCTCGAAGACCCCCGGGTCGTCACGCAGCGCATCGAGGAGGCCGCGCGCTTCGCGCCGCTCGCCCAGCTCGCCCTGAGCCCCCAGTGCGGCTTCGCCTCGACCGAGGAGGGAAACCTCCTCACCGAGGAGGAGCAGTGGGCGAAGATCCGCTCGGTCGTGGAGATCGGGGCCGACGTGTGGAGGTAGCCCTCGGGGACGGATGACGCCGTCAGACGAGCGGCGTGCCGTGGGTGTGGAAGGTCTCGATCGTCTTCATGCCCCACGCCTGACCCTTCTTGCGCTCGGCCTCCGACCACTCGACGACGGGCTGGTCGGGGTCGAGCAGCAGCCGCGCGCCGGCGTTGGCGAACTCGATGCGGTTGCCGCCGGGCTCCCATACGTAGAGGAAGAACGTCTGGTTGATCGCGTGCTTGTGCGGCCCGGACTCGATGTGGATGCCGTTCTCGAGGAAGATGTCAGCGGCTCTCAGGATGTCCTCCCGCGTGTCGGGGGCGAACGCGATGTGGTGCAGGCGGTTGCCGTGCTTCGTCCAGTCGTCGGAGTAGACGACGTCGTACGACTTGAGGCTGAAGTGGAACCACCACGCGGCGAACCTCCCCGAGTCGAGCCGGATCCGCTCGGACTCCCGCATCCCCAGAGCCTGCGCGAGGAACTCGCCGTTCGCCTCGACATCCTTCGCCAGGTAGTTGATGTGGTCGAGCCGGCGCGCGTTGACGCCACGACCGGGGAACGCGGATGCCTGGTTCTTCAACGCCGGCCGGTCGTCCTCGCCGGCGAGGTAGCGCTCGGTCTCGTAGTAGATCGCCATCGCGTGCCCGTCCGGGTCTCGGAACGAGTACGTCGGGCCCGTCCCGACCTCGCCGTCGCCCCAGCCCTCGCCGAGGCCCATCCCCTCGATCGCGGCGACGCGTCGCTCCAGCGCCTCCTGCGACGCCGCTCGGAACGACGTGCGGCCCACACCCGCGGCATCCGACGCGGTCAGCTTGATCGTGTAGAGCTCGTACTCGTCCCAGGTGCGCAGGAAGACCGAGGCGCCCGCCTCGGCGACGACGCGCATCGCGAGCAGGTCGCGGAAGAACCAGAGGCTCCGGTCGAACTCGGGTGTCAGCAGCTCGACGTTCGCGAGATGCGCGACGTCGAAGGCGGTGTGGTCGGTCATCGGTGTCCTCTCTGACGTGCGGGAAGGGGGGTCCGGGGCTCAGGCGCGGGGGAAGACGACGCCGTCGAAGAGCTTGCGGGCGGTGCGGATCGAGGTCGACGTCGCCGTCCAGGCGCCGTCGTCGGCCTGCCTGACGTGCACGAGCGCGGGGAAGGAGCCGGACGGATGCTCGACCTCGATCGGCCCCGATTCGGGCAGCCGAGCGAGGTCGGCGCCGACGGAGTCGGGGATGCTGATCCCCGCGGCGACGGACGCCGCCATGAGCACCCCGATCGACGGGTGGACGCGGGACGGGATGAAGGCTCGGGTCGAGATGGCGCCGGCGGCCCGCGGGGGTGAGAGCAGGAACATCTTCGGCACGGTCATGTCCGCGACGTCGCCCAGTCCCATGAGCGCTCCCGCAGCGAGGCGGACCGCCTCGACGGATGCCCGCAGGTCCGCGCGCTCCTCGAGTTCGGCCGGCGTCTCATCGCCCCGCACGCCGAACTCGTCGGCGCGCAGCAGGACGACCGGCATGCCGTTGTCGACGAGAGTGGCCCGGTGGCCGGCGACCTCGTCGGAGGCGCGCCCGGTGGGCAGGAGCGGCCGGCCGCCGGATGCCAGCTCGAGCTCTACCCGCGCCGCCGTGCCCGGCACGCCGTCGATGGCCTGACTGCCCGCGTAGTCCGGTCGCCCGCCGGGGGTCGGGAAGACGGCCGTCGCGACATCGCCCGTGTTCACCAGGCGGATCCGGACGGTCGTCTCCGCGCCGCCCGCCGCGAGGAGCCCGCGCTCGACCGCGAACGGGCCGACTCCGGCGAGGAGGTTGCCGCACGTCTGCGCATCGGTGACGACCGGCTCGTCGACGGCCACCTGAAGGAAGAGGTAGTCCACGTCGATGCCGGGCTCCGCCGAGCGCGACACGATCGCGACCTTGCTCGTGAGCGGGTGCGCTCCCCCGATTCCGTCGATCTGCTTCGCGTCGGGGCTCCCCATGATGCTCAGGAGCAGGGCGTCACGCACCCCGTGGTTCGACGGCAGGTCGTCCGCGAGGAAGTACGCCCCCTTCGACGTGCCGCCGCGCATCAGGATGCAGGGGATGCCGTCGCGCACCGCCGCGGCGAGATCGAAGTCAGCGGCCGCCATCGTCGTATTCCGCCTGCGTCACATACCGAACACCGAGGTCGGCGAGGGTCTGACGGAGGCCCTTCCGGTCGAGGCTGAGCTGCGCGCCCGAACCGTAGGCGGTCCGGTCGGCGGCCTCTTTCTCGACGCGCGCATCGGCGGCTCTCAGCGCTTCGGCGGCCTCCTGTCGCGGGACGATCACGACCCCGTCGTCGTCGGCGACCACCACGTCGCCCGGTCGCACGGTCGCGCCGGAGACGACGATCGGCACGTTCACCGAGCCGGGCGTCGCCTTGACCGTGCCCTGTGCGTGCACGGCGCTGGACCACACCGGGAATCCCATCGCGCGGAGGTCCGCGACATCCCGGACTCCCGTCGTCGTGACGAGACCGCGCACTCCGCGCGCCTTGAGCGCCGTCGCGAAGAGGTCGCCGAATGCGCCGTCGGTCGACGGCGAGGTCGTCGCGATGACGAGCACGTCGCCTTCCCGGCACTGCTCGATCGCCGCGTGGATCATGAGGTTGTCGCCCGGCCAGGACAGCACCGTCACGGCGGAGCCCGCGATGCGCGCACCGTCCTGGATGGGACGGATGCCGGGGCCGACGAGTCCGGTCCGCCCCATCGCCTCGTGCACCGTCGCGACGCCGTGGACGGCGAGAGCATCGACGGTCGCGGCATCCGCTCTTGCGATGTCGGTGACGATCACGGGCTCTGCGCTCACTCGAGCACGCCTGTCACCTGCGGGAAGTAGCGGACGTAGGCCTCGCCCATCGTCTCGTGCGGGAGGCCGAGGTTGGGGCCGGCGTTGCGCCTGACCTGCACCCCGCGGCGGATCGCGAGGTCGGTGTAGTACGACCACATGTGCTTCTGCGCGGGCAGGCACTCCATCGCCGCGCGCTTGAGCGGGAAGGCCTCGGTGATGTCGAGCAGGACGTTCGGCTTGAAGTCGCTCTGCTCGGGCTGGTGGGGTTCGAAGAAGAAGACCGGAGGGGCGCCGATGATGTCGTCCTCGCCGGGGAACGAGCCGTCCGAGTTCGCGACGCCGATCGCCTGCGCGAGCACCCGGGCCTGCAGGGCCATCCGGGCGGCGGCGGGGTGGTCGCCGTTGTACGGGTCGGCGAGCGGATGCGTCAGCACGACGGTGGGCTGCACACGCCGGTACACGTCGACGAGCTTGGCGACAGCATCCTCGGACTCCACGAGCGGGTAGTCACCGAGGTCGAGGAACTCGATGCCCGCTCCCAGGGCGGATGCCGCAGCCGACGCCTCGTCGCGCCGGATCGCCTTGATCTCGTCGAGGCTCTTGCCCTGCAGCCACTGGCTCGCCGACTCGCCGCGCTCTCCATAGGAGAGGCACACCACGACCGCGCGCCCGCCGCGCAGGGTGGTCGCGGCGATGGCGCCGCCGGCGCGCCAGACGAAGTCGCCCGCATGAGCGCTCACGACCAGCATCGTGGACCCGTTGTCGGCCATCGTGCTCCTTCGAGAGGATCGGCTTCGAGGGGATCGGCCGCCCGCACGCGGGCGAAGAGCCGCCGCCGCGTCGACCGACGGCAACGCTAGCGAACCACACCCCTGGCGCATTGGTCAAGATTCTGTCTACAATCTTGGCGACCGGCGATCCCTCTTCATGTAGGTATGCACCCCGTTTACGATGCCGGACACACCACCCGCAATGGACAAGGAAGTCGAGGGCCGTCATGGCACGCAACCTGCAGGAGCTGCTGGACGAGAAGGGCGACATCGTCACGATGCTGCGGGACTCGCAGCTGGGCACCTACATCTACCCCGTCGTGCCCGCCGAGTTCACCAACTGGCGCCGAGAGCAGAAGGCGTGGCGCGAGACGGCCGTGCTGTACGACCAGACCCATCACATGGTGAACTTCTTCGTCTCGGGCCCCGACGCCCTGCGGCTGCTGCGGGAGACGGGGATCAACAGCTTCGCGAACTTCCCCGTCGACACCGCGAAGCAGTTCGTGCCGACCGCGTCGAACGGCGGCGTGATCGGTGACGGCATCCTCTTCCACGAGGCGGAGAACGACTTCGTGTACGTCGGCCGGGCGCCCGCGGCGAACTGGCTGCAGTTCCACGCCGAGACGGGCGGCTACGACGTCGAGTTCCGCTACGACGACCGCTCCCCCTCCCGCCCCTACGGCCAGGCGGTGCACCGCGAGTACTACCGCTTCCAGATCCAGGGACCCAATGCGTGGCCCATCATCGAGAAGCTCGCCGGCGGCCCCGTCGAGCAGGTCAGGTTCTTCCACATGGGTCATCTCGAGATCGCCGGAGAGCAGGTGCGAACCCTCCGCCATGGGATGGCGGGCGCTCCGGGGCTCGAGCTGTGGGGTCCGTACGAGCAGCACGGCAGGATCCGCGACGCGATCCTCGAGGCCGGGCGCGAGTTCGGCATCGAGCCGTGCGGCTCGCGCGCCTACTCGTCGAACACGCTCGAGTCGGGCTGGATCCCCTCGCCGCTCCCCGCGATCTACTCCAGCGAGGGCGAGCGCGCGTACCGCGAGTGGCTGCCCGCGAACAGCTACGAGGCGATCAACGCCCTCGCGGGGTCGTTCGTGTCGGGGAACATCGAGGACTACTACCTCACCCCGTGGGAGCTCGGCTACGGCTCGTTCGTGAAGTTCGACCACGACTTCATCGGCCGAGAGGCGCTCGAGCAGGTCGATCCCGAGACGCAGCGCAAGAAGGTCACCCTCGCGTGGGACGACGAGGATCTCGGCAGGATCCTCACGAGCGTCATCGACCGCGAAGGCCCCGGCTACCAGTTCTTCGACCTTCCGAACGCCAACTACGGGTCGTCGAACTACGACGCCGTCATCGACGCCGACGGCAGCACCGTCGGGCTCTCGCTGTTCACCGGCGTCACCGCCAACGAGAAGCGCGGTCTGTCGCTCGCGACGGTCGACCGCGAGATCGAGCTCGGCACCGAGGTGCGCGTCGTGTGGGGCGAGCCGGACGGCGGCTCGCGCAAGACCACCGTCGAGCCGCACGAGCAGATCGCCGTCCGCGCGATCGTGAGCCCGGTCCCGTATGCCGAGACGGCCCGTCTGGAGTATCACGGCGGGTGGCGCTCGTCGGGGGCGGTCTGATGGCCGAGTCGGCTGCGGAGGCGATCGCGCGGGCCGGAAGCGTCGTCGAGCTGCTGCGCAACGCACAGGCACGGCCGACGATCTTCCCCGTGACGCCGGAGTTCACCAACTGGCGCTCGGAGCAGCTGTCGTGGCGCAGGACGGTCGCACTGCTCGATCAGTCGCATCACATGACCGACCTCTTCATCTCGGGTCCCGACGCGCTGCGGCTGCTCCGCGACACGGGCGTGAACTCTTTCGAGAGCTTCGGCGTGGACCGTGCGAAGCAGTTCGTCGCGGTCAACCACGAGGGATATCTCATCGGCGACGCGATCCTCTTCCACCTCGAGGAGGACGTCTTCGACCTCGTCGGCTGGTTCATGGTGCTGGACTGGGTGCAGTTCCTCGGCGAGACGGGCGGGTACGACGTCACTTTCGAGCGCGACGCGAACTCGCTCATGCGCGAGCCGGGCGTGCCGCCGCGGCTGTACCGCTACGAGGTGCAGGGGCCGCACGCGCTCGCGCTCATGGAGAAGCTCACGGGCGGCCCCGTGCCGCCGACGAAGTTCTTCCACATGGCGACGTTCACGATCGACGGCGTGGAGGTGCGATCGCTGCGGCACGGGATGGCCGGGCAGCCCGGCTTCGAGCTGTTCGGACCGTGGGCCGAGGGTGAGCGCGTCCGCGAGGCGATCGTGCGCGCCGGGGAGGAGTTCGGCCTCGTGCTCGTCGGCGCCAAGGCGTACTCCTCGGCCAACCTCGAGTCCGCGTGGGTGCCCTCGCCTCTCCCCGCGATCTTCACCGGCCAAGGGTCCGCCGAGTACCTCGCGTGGCTCCCGGCGGGCCGGATCGGCTCCCTCGCGGGCAGCTTCGCGTCGGAGGAGATCGAGGACTACTACCTCACGCCCTACGACCTCGGCTACGGACGCAGCGTCGCCTTCGACCACGACTTCATCGGCCGCGCCGCGCTCGAGCAGCACGCCGCCCGCGAGCAGCGGCAGAAGGTCACGCTCGTCTGGAACCCCGAGGATGTCGCGGCTGCCCAGCGGTCGCTGTACGAGCCCGGCACGCCGGCGAAGTACATCGACTTCCCGAAGGCGCGCTACGGCGTGTACCAGGTCGATCGCGTGCTGGCCGGCGGGCAGACGGTCGGCATCTCGCACGACGCCGGCTACATCACCGGGGAGCAGGTGTTCGCGTCACTCGCCTCGCTGGATGCCGCGTACGCGGAGCCCGGAACAGAGGTCACGGTCGTGTGGGGCGAGGAGCCCAACTCGGCCAAGCCCGCGGTCGAGCCGCATCGCCAGGTCGAGATCCGCGCGACGGTCTACCCCGCGCCCTACTCGACCTTCGCCCGAGAGAACTACCGGAAGAACTGAGTCACGACGAGGGGCGGATGCCGCGCATCCGCCCCTCGAGGGAGGTCCGCGATGGCACGCGGGTCCGACGGCGAGTCCGTCCTGCACAAGCATCTCCGCGTGCTGCAGGCGTTCGACATCCTGCGACCCTTCCTGACGCTGAGCGAGATCGCGGAGCTGACGGGGCTGCCGACGTCGACGACCCATCGCCTGGTCGCCGAACTGGAGCGCGAAGGACTCCTCGAGCGGACTCCGGAGCGGACCTACCGGCTGGGCATCCGGCTCTGGGAGTTCGCCGCACGCACGCCAGGCGCCGTGGGGCTCCGCGAGCTCGCGCGCCCGTGGCTCGAGGCCGTTCACGTGCGGGTCCGCCAGCACACGCAGCTCGCCGTCCGGAGCGGCCGCGACGTGCTCTTCATCGAACGGATGTCGACGCGCGACGCCGTGCTGAACGCCACGGTCATCGGAGGACGCACGCCGCTCGCGGTGAGCTCGAGCGGGCTCGTCCTGCTCGCGCACGCCGGGGCCGGCGTGGTCGCGGAGGTCATCGACGGGGGCTGGCCGCGCTTCACGTCGGCCACGATCCGCGACGGCGCCGACCTGCGCGCGCGCCTGCGACGGGTCCGCGCGGACGGATTCGCGGTGACCGACGGCCACATCCACCTCGAGACGAGGGGCATCGCGGTGCCGATCGTCGGCCCGCACGGCGAAGTGGAGGCCGCCGTCGGCGTGGTCGTCGCCAACGACGGCTCGTCGCCGCAGCCGTTCGTTGAGCTCCTCACCGTCGCGGCCGCCGGCATCGCCCGCGCGCTCCGCGCGGCGCAGCCTCCCGCAGGATCCGACGGCAGGCCGCCCATCGGCGTGCGCGCACTCGTCAACGGCTCGCGCAGGTCGCTGGACTACCTCGCGTCGCTCGACGCGGACGCTCCGTCGCCCGTGTCGAGCCGGTGACGATCGAGGGGCCCGGCGCCTCCCCGCGCCGAGCCCCCCTGTCTGCCCGACTCTCGCGTCAGCCCGTCACGCAGGCGTACGAGCTCGCCTGATCGACGGAGCCGGACCCCTTGTACTGCGGCCACGAGGGGTACTCGCACATCGGCCGGGTGCGGTTCGCACCCGGGTTTCCGTCACTGGCGACGAGGCCCGAGGGCGCGACGCCGTTCTCGACCCAGTTCACGATGGCACTCAGACCGTCGTACTGCGCGACGAAGCGGCCCTGCCCGTGGCCCCACCCGGGCACCTCGTAGAACCGCAGGAACGAGCTGAGGCGCTTTCCGAACTCGTCCTGCAGGGAGGCGTAGTAGAGCTCGGTGTTGTGCGGGGTGATGAAGTCGTCGATCGTGCCGTGGGTCATGATGACTTTCCCGCCGTGCGCCCGGAACCGGTTGAGCGAGACGTCGGTGACGTCCATGATCTCGCCCACTTCCTGCACCCGGTCGGCGTAGTCCAGGGGGTCCACCGTGTACGGATCGAACCCGGGCGGGTCGCCCGCGACGCCGTAGCGCATCGTCGCCTCGAACACCTGGAACTGCAGCCCCTGCGACAGCGGCCCTATGCCGAAGCCGGCGAATCCCTGGTAGAGCGCGCCCTCGAACAGCGCGCTCCTGGCGAAGATCGAGTTGCCCTCGATGTCGATGCCGAGGTCGTAGTCCGTCGTGATCTTCACCGCCGCCTCGATCTCGACCGGGGAGAGGCACGTGTCGACGACGGCGGGATCGACCCCGGGCGGGCACGCGAGCGTCTCTACGTCGAAGGCCGCGTTGCAGCCCTTGACGTTGCTGATGAGGCCGTCGGTCACCCCGTCCAGGGCGTCGCACGTGGCGTAGACCGCGCTGGTGATGGTCGCGGTCTCCGCCGAGTTCAGGTGTCCGGCGCCACCCTCGAGGAGCAGGGCGTCGCGGAAGTTCACCGCGCCGACGTGCATCATCGTCACGTTGTAGGCGGGGTAGTTGGCGATGATGCCGTCGTAGTCCTTCGGATAGCGCGCGGCCGCATCCAGCGCCTCGTGACCGCCCTGCGAGCCGCCGATGAAGTACGACCAGGCGGGGTCCGTCCCGTACGCGGCATCGATCACGGCGTACGCGGCATCGTGCGCCTTCTTCACCGACCACTGCCCGTAGTTGAGGAACAGCTCCTCGTCGAGCTGGAAACGGCCATCGAAGCCCGCAGCGCCCTGGTGCCCGCCGTCCGAGCCGAGAGTCACCCAGCCCTGCGACAGCGCGGTCGGAGAGCCGGCGGGCTGAGCGGTGTACAGGCCGGTCGCCGTCACGAGCGAGCCGTCGAAGCCGCCGCCTCCGAACTGCAGGGTCCGCTTGTTCCACGCGGCCGGGAGGTTCACCCGGAACTGCATGTCCTGCGGTGCGCTGAGGGCGCGGATCCACCCCGTGACGGCGCAGTAGCCGCCCGCGCCATCCCAGACCGCGGTGTCGATGTCGGCGCCCTGCGTCGGCAAGCCGATGTCCTTCGCGGGTATGGAGAGGTCGGCGAGAGAGGCGCACTGCGCCTGCGTGAGTGTCGGCGTGCCGCCTTTGGACGGTGGAGCAGCCGAGGCCGGAACGGCGCCCGCCGCGACGACGAGGGCTGCCGCGATGCCGATCGACACCGCTGCCACCCGTGCGAACCCTGATTTCATCGACGCTCCTTCGCGTTGTGATCGTCCGCGTGCGTTGCGGAGACCGCGACGATCGCAGAGAAGCGCACGGACGGGCAACGGCTTTCCCGCCCAGTGCGGCTTCTTGTTGTGCCGCCGGCGGAGGAGCGCTATCGTGCGGCGCCGTTCGATCGCGGGCTCCGGCATCCGTTCACTCGGCGCGATCCGTCGCATGACGGACGCCGCGACGGCAGGATGCGCCAGGTGAACGCCCCGCGAAGAGCACCGGTCCGGCCGGCGCGCGCCCCTTATGCGGATTCGTCCCGCGCCGCGACGATCCGCTGGAACCAGGCGAGCGTCGCACGGGTCATGTCGGCCGGCTGTCCCGTCGCCTCCAGCGCGGCCAGCGCATCGCGCACCTCGTGCTCGCGCCGCACCGCGTGCTGGTGCGTCCCCGCGAGGAGCCGCTCGATCAGCGCCGGTCCGTCCGCGCCGAACTCGCCCGCCATCTGGCCGCGGAGCCACTCCTCGGCGCCGAGGGCGCGGGCAGCGTTGTCGGCCTCGATCACGAGCGCGGCGAGGCCCTTCATGAAGACGCTGCGCAGGAGTCGCAGCTGCGCCGCCTCGCCCGCCCGTGCGCCCACGACGGTGATCGGAACGCCGAACGGCGCGAGGCGCACGACGAGCGCATCCGCCCCCGGACCGCTCGCGAGCAGCGGTGTGCGGTGCGCGGCTCGCGGCACGGGAGCGAGCACGGCGACGTCGGCCATCGCGACGCCCCTGTCCGCGGCGAGCGCGGCGATGTCGTGCTTGAGCTCGGGCGCCGCGGTGTTGAAGTCGGCGTAGACGGCCGAGGCATCCACGAGCGGCAGGGCGTCTCGGGCGACGGATGCCGCGGCCCCGCCGCCGACGAGGCTCACCACGACGTCGGCCCCCGCCAGCGTCGCGCCGAGGTCGTCGAACTGGCGGACGTCCGGGTCGCCCAGCCTGTGGTGCGGGTCGTAGCCGCGGACGTCCGCGCCCGATCCCAGGAGCCCGCGGGCGTAGAGACGCCCCGCCTCGCCGAGGCCGAGGATGGCGATCGCCGTCATCGGATGCTCACCTCAGCCTCCACTCGTCGGCCACGGCGCCGCGTCGAGGGAGGCGAAGTAGTCGAGCGACCGCTGCGAGGTGCTCACCAGGGCCCGCAGGCCGCGGGCGCCGTCGTGGGTCGCATCCGCGCCGTCGGGAAGATACGCCTCCTCGAGCGCCCGAGTGATGCCCGCGGCCGCCATCGTCAGGAGCTCGATCGCCGGCTGGGCGGACGTGCCGTCGTTGGCGACGACGACGCCGATCGCGGCATACACGGCTCCGTGGGGTCCGAGCACCGGCACCGCGATCCCCCGCGACTCGGGGTGGATCTGGCCGTCGGTCACGGCGAAGCCGTCCGCGCGCACATGACGCAGCCGGTCGCGAAGCGCGTCGGGGCGGATCGTCTCCGGCGTGTACGCGGGCCAGCCTGCCGCCATCACCTCGTCGATCAGCCCCGGAGCCGCGTGCGCGAGCAGCACGAGCCCGCTCGAGCTCACCGGGAGGGGAGTCCGGCCGCCGATGAGGGTGAGGTTCAGCACGGCGTCGCGTGTCGACATCCGTTCGATGAAGAGCACGTCGCGACCGCTCAGCACGCCCAGCTGCGTGTGCTGGCGCACGCGGGAGTGCACCGCCCCGAGCCACGGGCGGGCGAGCTCGCGAAGGCCCAGGGCGCCGGGCGTGCGTGAGGCGAACTCCCACAGGCGCACTCCGAGCCGGTAGGTGCGATCCGGCATGCGCTCCAGCAGCCCCTCGCGCTCGAGCTCGGCGACGAGCCGATGGGCCGTGGACAGGGCCAGGCCCGAGGCATCCGCGATCTGCGTCAGCGTCAGGAAGGGGCGCAGCGCGTCGAAGGCCTGCAGCACCCGCAGATGCTTGTGCAGGACCGACTCGCCGTCCGACGCGCGCGCCATCGCCCGACCTCCCTCGTGCGCGCCATGCTAGACCCGATTCCGTTCAGCGGAACCCCGGCCCGAGTCCGCCGACCTGCGCTCAGGCCGGAACGAAGGCGTCTGCGCGATACACCGTCCTCGCCCACTCGTGGAAGGGCGCCGGTGCGACCGTCGCCCGGATGCGCACCTGGCGATGGTCGGCGTCGACCGAGTCCTTCCTCGAGATGGGACTCTCGCCCCAGACGATCTCGACCTCCTCGCCGTCGGCGATCCCGGTGTCGAGGGTCGCGAGCGACATGTACAGCTGGTCGTAGGCGACGTAGCCGGCGTCCGTCGAGATGCCCACGCGACGGTCGCTCTGGAGGACCTCGTCCATCTGGTAGAGGCCGTAGCGCGCCTTCGGGAAGTCGAGGAACTTCGCCGGCGTTCCCGGCTCGAGCTGGGATCGGACGACGGCCGCGACATCCTCCGCGTTCCACAGGAGCGTGACCTTGCGGCGCTTCTGGTCCTCGGCATGACGCTCGAGCGCTGCCCGGCCGTGGAAGTCGTGGTCGAAGCGCACCGAACGGCCCAACCCGATGTCGTACGGCGTCATGTAGTAGTCGTGGATGTCGTCGGAGTACAGCGAACCGCCGATCGACCCTGCCCGCGCCGCGGGCAGCCACTCGCGGTACTCGGCGAAGTCGTCGTCGAAGATGGCGGGGAAGGGTGTCGGCACCCATCCCGACTCGAGCGGGGTCGCCGAGTAGGCCTTCGCCCCCACGCGCCGGATGCCGAACTCCTCCCCCGCGTCGAGGATCGCATCCAGCACCACCTCGTTGTCGTCCCAGGGCCCGAAGAACTCGAAGCCCGGCTGTCCGGCCATCCCGTGCCGCAGCGCCTTGACGCCGCGCCCGGCGATCGTGAAGTCGGCGATGTGGAAGAACTTGACCTCGGGAACCGGCCCGCCGAAGAGCTTCTGCATCACCTCGTTCGCGCGCGGTCCCTGCAGCTCGTACCGGTAGAACGTGGGCGGCCCCTGGCGCATGTGCGAGTTGGCCTCGAGGCGGTGGTGGACGTCCTTGCCGGCCGCCTGGGCCTTCTCGGCGTTGAAGCGCACCCAGTCGATGAGGATGTGGTGCCCGATGAGCACGAGGCCCTCCGGCCCCTCGGAGTTGTAGAACAGGATGCCGTCGCCGATCAGGAAGCCGTCCTTGTTCACCGAGATCAGCTGCTTCGCGACGCCGGGGCGGAAGGTGCCGAAGGTGTTCGGCGAGATCGACTCGAGCATCGGCAGCAGATCGCCGCCGTGCAGGAACAGCTGCGTCATGTGGTGCGACTGGTCCATGAGCGCGACGCTCGTGTTCCAGGCCCGCTGCTCGTCCCGCCAGTTCGTGAATTCCGGCGCCACGGGGAACGTGAAGGCGGGCCAGTTCTGGTTGCGCAGCAGCTCCACGGGGCTGCCCGCGCGGGCGATCGCCTGAGCGAGAGATTCGGACGTCATCGTCGGCCTTCCTGTCGGGTGATGGACGACACGCTACGAAGCCGCGCCGGTGGATGGTGCCCGCCCTTCTGTTCAACGGAAGGGATGCCGCTACCGCGGCTCATCGCGACGACCATCGATGGCACTGCCGCCGATGGCGGCGCGGGGTCGGGCTCGACCGGTCACGATTCGGACACGCGGGCGGAAATCACGCCAAAATCGTTGACAATCTGAGCGCGAATCCGTACCGTCCCTTGCACGGGGACAGGTCGTCCTGTCGACCCGACCCGTGCCCGAGCCAGACGCCGCGACGACGCGAAGGGTGAGCATGGCCGCTCAGCTGACACTGAAGGACGTGAGCCTTCAATTCGGTGGCATCAAGGTGCTGCAGGATGTGTCGTTCGGGGTCGAGCCGGGGCAGATCTTCGGGCTCGTCGGACCGAACGGCGCGGGCAAGACGTCGCTGTTCAACTGCATCAGCGGTCACTACAAGCCGACGTCGGGGTCGATCACGATCGACGGCACGGAGGTCAGCGGCTCGCACCCGGCGACGCTCGCCAAGCACGGCCTGGCCCGCACCTTCCAGCACCCCGCCCTTCAGCTGGAGGCGACCGTGCTCGAGAACGTGCTCCTGGGTGCCCACACGCGCCTTCCCGGCGGACCGGGCGAATGGTCTCTCCGGCTGCCGCGCACGGGCCGGTCGGAGCGGGTCCTGCGCTCGGAGGCGCTCGCTCTGCTGGAGCGCAACGGCCTGGGCTGGGCGGCCGATATCCCCGCGGACGAGCTCTCGCATGGGCTGCACAAGGGCATCGAGCTGTGCCGTGCGCTGCTGATGAAGCCCCGTCTGCTCCTCCTCGACGAGCCGGCAGCGGGCCTCCCGCACACCGAGGTCGAGCACCTCATCCAGACGGTCCGGCGCCTGCGTGCCGAGGACGACATCACGGTCGTCATCGTCGAGCATCACATGGGTCTGATCGCCGCTCTGACCGACCGGGTGGTCGTGCTCGACCACGGCCGCAAGCTGATGGAGGGCACCGCCGCGCAGGCGCAGTCCGACAAGCGCGTGATCGAGGCGTACATCGGGAAGGATGCCGCGGATGACGCTGCTTGAGCTGACGGAGGTGACGGCGTTCTACGGGCCGGTGCAGGTGCTCGACGCCGTCTCGCTCAGCGTGCCGGACGGCGGCGCGGTCGGCATCCTCGGCGCGAACGGAGCCGGTAAGACGACGACGCTGCGGGCGATCAGCGGCACCGTGCGCGCAGGCGGCTCGATCGTCTTCGACGGCAAGGACATCCGCGGGCTCCGCCCCGATCAGGTCGCGGCGCTGGGCATCGCGCACGTCCCCGAGGGGCGCGGGACACTCGGCGATCTGACCGTGCGTGAGAACCTCCGCGTCGGCGCCTACAAGCGGAAGGACCGCAAGGGCGTCCAGTCCGACATCGACTACTGTCTCGACCTCTTCCCGCAGCTGCAGGAGCGGATCAAATCCAACGCGTCGGCGCTCTCGGGCGGCGAGCAGCAGATGCTGGCGGTGGCGCGGGCGTTCATGGCCAAGCCCCGGCTGCTGCTGCTGGACGAGGCATCCCTGGGACTCGCGCCGAGCACCGCGAAGACGGTCTACGACTCCATCCGGCGCCTGCGCGTGGAGTCGGGCATCGCGATGGTCGTCGTCGAGCAGAACGCCAACCTCGCGTTCACGCTCGTCGACACCGCGACCGTGCTCGAGACCGGCCGCAATGCGCTGACGGGCTCTTCGGCGGAGCTCAAGGGCATGGACGAGATCCGCCGCGCGTACCTGGGAGGCTGACCGGTGGGGACCTTCATCCAGCTCGTCATCGACGGCCTCTCGACCGGCTCGATCTACGCCGCGCTGGCGCTGGCGATCGTGCTCGTCAACCAGGCGACGGGACTGATCAACTTCGCCCAGGGTGGGATGGCCGTGCTGTCGGCCTACATCGCGTGGCAGCTGACGCAGTGGAGCGTTCCCCTCATCCTCGCGATCCTCATCTCGATCGTGGTGTCGTTCGGCATCGGCGCGTTCGTCGAGCGCTTCCTCATCCGCAAGTTCGAGGGCGGAGATCCCGACACCGCGGTCGTCGTGACGATCGGCCTGCTGACCCTCATCACGGGGATCTGCGCGTGGATCTGGTCGTACAACAACGAGCTCTTCCCGTCGCTGTTCCCCCTCGAGACCATCACCATCGCCGGCGCGGTGATCAGTCTCCGTTCGCTCGGCACGATCATCGTGATCGTCGCGATCATGGGCTTGCTGCAGCTGCTGTTCCTGGGCACCAAGCTCGGGCTCGCCCTGCGCGCCGTCGCGATCAACCCGCAGTCCGCGGCGTTCTCCGGCATGCCGGTCGGGCGGCTCCTCATGGTCGGCTGGGGCCTGGCCGCCGCGCTCGGCGCTGTCGCGGGGGCTCTGGTGGCCCCGCAGCTGACCCTCACCCCGGGCATGATGGACGGCGCCCTGGTCTACGCCCTCGCCGCCGTCATCATCGGCGGGCTCACCAGCCCCATCGGCGTCGTGATCGCGGCGTGGCTGATCGGGGTGCTGGAGAATCTGGCGGCGGTGTACGTGCCGTTCATCGGCTACGACCTCCGGATCGCCGTGCCGTTCCTCCTGCTGTTCGTCGTCCTCATCGTGAGACCGCAGGGCCTGTTCGGGCGCAAGACGGTGGTGCGCGTCTGATGGCCACCGCAACCGCGTTCCTCCGCACGCCCTGGGTCCGCTGGGTCGGGATCCTGCTGATCGTCGCGCTCGCGATCGTCCTGCCCCTCATCCTTCCCGAGTTCGCCAACACGACGATCGCGCGCATCGGGGTCTTCGCGGTGGCGGTCCTCGGACTCAACGTCGTGATGGGGTACACGGGGCAGGTCTCGCTGGGCCAGATCTTCTTCCTCGGACTCGGCGCCTACGTCACGGCGTACGGGGTGCAGCAGGACTGGAACATCGCCCTCGTGTTCGTGCTGGCGTGCCTCATCCCCGCGGTGGCGGGCCTGCTCGTCGCCCTCGCGGCTGCACGGCTCGGCGGCCTCGCGATCGCGATGGTCACGATCGCCCTCCCCATCGTGGGGGTGCCGCTGGCCAAGCGCCTCTCCGACGTCACCGGCGGTTCGCAGGGCGTCTCGGCCCGGTTCTCCGACGCGCCCGAGTGGACCGGACTCTACGACGACCAGTGGCAGCTCTACATCGTGCTGCTCATCGGCGGGATCGCGTTCCTGCTCACCCGCAACCTCGTGCGCGGCAAGTACGGGCGCGCGTTCGCCATCGTCAAGGGCAACGAGGCGGTCGCGGCATCCATGGGGATCTCGCCCTACCGCTACAAGGTGCTCGCGTTCACCGTCGCCTCGCTCCTGGGCGGTGTGAGCGGCTTCCTCTACATGGTCGTCATCCAGTACACGTCCCCCGAGACCCTGAGCTTCGGCCACTCGATCACCCTGGTCGCCTCGATGGTCATCGGCGGCGCCGGCAGCATCCTCGGGTCGCTGCTCGGGGGCGCGTACTACGTCCTCACCCCGCAGCTGACCAACCTCATCGACCCGGGACTCACCGCGGTCCTGCAGGGAGCGATCCTGCTGCTCGTGCTCTTCGTCCTGCCGGGAGGCCTCGTCTCGCTCCCGCGCCTGTGGCGGCGGCGACGCCACGGACGCTCCGGCGGCGGCGCGGCGGCGGCGCGGGCCGCGGCATCCACCGCGGGCGTCCCCTCGACCGGCGCGCCGGACGGCGCAGACGTATCCACCCACCCACCAACAGAGTCAGAGAGAAGGCAAGACACATGATCACTCACCGCACCACGATGCGGGCCGTGTCGGTCGTCGCGGGCGTGGGCATCGTCGCCCTGCTCGCAGCCGGATGCGCCCGCGGCGGAGACAGCGGGAGCCCCAGCGAGAGCGGAGGCGCGGCCGCGGCGAGCCCCGGCATCACCGACGACACGATCACGCTCGGCATCACCACGCCGCTCTCGGGCGCGACGGCGGGACCCGGCACCTGCACGGTCGCCGGCATCACCGCGTACTTCGGGGCCAAGAACGCCGACGGCGGCGTGGAGTTCGGCGACGGCAAGACACGCCAGGTCGAGATCGAGTCGCTCGACGACGGGTACGACCCGCAGAAGGCCGCCGCGAACTTCGACCAGCTGAAGGACAGCGTCTTCGCCATGACCGCCGGCCTGGGAACACCCACCAACCGCGCGTGGCGGGAGGCGGCCATCGCCGACGAGGTGCCGCAGGCGCTCATCATGACGGGCGACCCGATCTTCTCCAGCCAGGAGGAGAGCCCCTGGTCGCTCGGCTTCGTGCCCATCTACCAGAACGAGGGCGAGGCGTTCGGCGAGCTTCTCGCCTCCTCCAGCGACCCGCACAAGGTCGCGATCCTCTCCCAGAACGACGACTACGGCGAGGGCTACGTCGAGGGCTTCAAGCGAGCCATCGAGGGCGCCGACAACATCGAGATCGTCAAGGAGCTCACCTACGAGGCGACCGACACGAACGTGGACGCGCAGCTGACGGAGCTGGCGGGGTCGGATGCCGACGTGTTCTTCAACGCCATGTCGATCACGCCCCTCGTCATCTCCTCGCTGCAGAAGACGCAGGAGCTCGGCTGGCTGCCGAGCTGGTTCCTCCCCTCGAACACCTCGAGCCCGACCGCGATCCTCGAGCCCGGAGGCGCGTCGGCGTTCCCCGGCGTCTACACCGTCGCCTTCGCCCAGTCCGCGGCCGCTCCGACCTTCGCCGAGAGCGAGGAGGGCGCCACGTTCCTCGAGGAGCTCAAGGAGTACGCGAACTACCCCGAAACCCCGGCGTTCCCGCACTGCGTGTGGTCGTACCAGGTCGGCGCGACGCTCGACCAGGTGTTCCAGAACATGACCGAGCCGACCCGAGCGAACTTCATGGAGGAGTTGCGAGCGGTCAGCGACTACGTCGCGCCGCTCATGCTCGAAGGCTCCAGCGTCAACACCACCGAGGACGGTCAGCCGGCCGTCTCCACCGTGCAGGTGCAGAAGTACAACGGCCGGGGCTACGCTCCCGCCGAGAACTGGGGCTGACCCCGGCTACGACGAAGGGGCGGTCCGCACAGCGGGCCGCCCCTTCCGCCGTCCTCCCGCCCCTGAGCTTGTCGAAGGGTCGAGGGCCGCCCCCTGCGGGAGCCGGCGGAGGTCAGTCCATCCCGCGCAGCACGTCGACGATGCCGGTCAGGTGGGCGCGCGTCGCGGCCTCCGCGGCATCCGGATCCCGCGACAGGATCGCGTCGATGATCGCGATGTGCTCGGGCGCCGACTGCGCGGCGCGGCCGGGATGGAAGGCCAGGCGGAACTGGTGGCGCGCCGACTGCGCCCGCAGCCGCTCGAGCAGCTGCGTCGCCGTGGCGTGACGAGACAGCACTCGGATGCGCCGGTCGAGCTCCTGATTCAGCCGCGAGTACTCGACGAGATTCCCGGATGCCACGGCGGCCCCGATGTCGTCGCGAAGCGTCCGCAGACCGTCGGCATCGGCATCCGTCAGGTGCTCCGCCGCTTTGCGCGCGCACAGCGTCTCGAGCCCGATCCGCACCTCGACGATCTCGACGGCCTCGTCGACGCTGATCGCCCGCACCCGCGCTCCGCGATTCGGCACGCGCTCGACGAGCCCCTCGTTGGCGAGGTTCAGCAGTGCCGTACGGACCGCCGCGCGGGATGCGTCGTAGCGCTCGCTGAGATCGGCCTCGATCAGACGCTGGTGCGGAGCGAACTCCGCCCCCAGGATCGCCTCGCGGATCTGCCGCGTGAGGTCACCGCGCGAGGACGGGTCCTCGTCCAGCTGCACGACGACGGTGTCGGTCATCCCCCGATTCCCTTCGCTACTTCCAGCGGCGACTCGACGGGAGCCGGCCGCCGGTGCCCTCACCCAGATTAGCGGGCGTGACGAGATTGCATACGAAATTGGCGTGAGATTCGGCTCCCGTCCCGGTCGCCGCCGGTCGGGTCCCGAACGGCGGCGCCCGGCGCCGCCGACGCGACGCGCGCGGGACCACCCGTCAACCGAAGTTGACAGCATCCCGACCCGTCAACTAAGGTTGACGCACATGAGCGACGACATCCGCACCGCCATCGGCGCAGCACAGGGCGGCGACCCGCTTCCCGAGCTGCGCCGGCTGCGGGAGCTCCACGCCGACCTCGCACGAGCCGAGGCGGAACAGGTGCGCCGGGCGCGCGGGCAGGGCTATTCGTGGCTCGCGATCGCCGATGCCCTCGGCGTGAGCAAGCAGGCTGTCCACAAGAAGTACGGTCGAAGATAGGGCGTTCGCCCGCTCCCGAATCAGAACCCAGGGATCCCGCATGTCCACCACGACGTCCCCCGCTCGAGCGCGGAGGGGCCGGCGCGCGCCTCAGGAGGGCCCGCGCGCGAGCCTCGCGCAGCTGCTTCCCTTCCTCTTCGAGCACAAGCGAGTGCTCATCGTCGTCGCGATCCTGAGCATCATCGCCGCCGCGGCCACCCTTGCGCAGCCCCTCTTCGTGGGAGTGCTCATCGGTCGCGTCGAAGCCGGCGAGCCCCTCGGCCTGCTCGTGTGGGGCATCGTCGCGCTCGTCATCATCGCGTCGCTCATCTCCGGCTATCAGCACTACCTCCTGCAGCGCACGGGCACCGCGGTGGTCTACTCGTCGCGCCGCAAGCTCATCTCGCGCATCCTGCACCTCCCGATCAGCGAGTTCGACGCGCGCCGGACGGGCGATCTCGTCTCCCGCGTCGGCACCGACACGACCCTCCTGTACGCCGTGCTGACTCAGGGGCTCGCCGACGCCGTGGGCAACTCGCTCGTCTTCGTCGGCGCGCTCGTCGCGATGGCCCTCATCGACCCCGTCCTCCTCGGGCTCATCGTCGTCGTCATCGGCGTGTCGATCGCGGTCGTGGGACTGCTCAGCGGACGCATCCGCCGCGCGACGAAGGACCAGCAGGAGAGGGTCGGCGAACTGGCCTCCGGCGTGGAGCGGGCGATCGGGTCGATCCGCACGGTGCGCGCCTCGGGCGCCAGCGACCGCGAGGAGGTCGCGATCGCCGGACTCGCCGGCGAAGCATACGGTCAGGGCGTGCGCATCGCGAAGGTGTCGGCGCTCATCGTCCCCGTCGCGGGAATCGCACTGCAGGTCTCGCTCCTCGTCGTGCTCGGCGTCGGCGGTCTGCGCGTCGCCTCGGGCGCCATCACGATTGCGGCGCTGGTGACGTTCGTCATGTTCCTCTTCCTCCTCATCGCCCCGCTCGGCACCTTCTTCGGAGCGATCACGTCGGTCAACCAGGCGCTCGGAGCCCTGGGCCGGATCCAGGAGATCCTCGACCTGCCGACCGAGACGCAGCAGGATGCCGCGATCGCGGCGTCAGTCCGCGCGCGCGAGCCCGAGGCCGCCGCCCCCTCCCCGACGCCCGCGATCGAGTTCCGCGACGTGCACTTCCGCTACCCGGAGGCCGTTGTCGCGGCGCGCCGCCGGGCCGAGGACGCCGCGCTCGCCGCGCTGGACGACGCCCACGTCGACAAGTCCGTCGCCGACGACCTCCGCCGTCTCGCGGAGGGCGACGAGGCGCCTGCGGCCCCGAAGACGCACTCGTCGGCCGACGTCCTCCGGGGTGTGTCGTTCTCCGTTCCGCGCGGCGCCCGCGTCGCGCTCGTCGGTCCGTCGGGTGCGGGCAAGAGCACGACGCTCGCGCTCGTCGAGCGGTTCTACGACCCCACGTCGGGCGCCGTGCTCCTCGGCGGCGAAGACGTCCGCACGCTCGACCGCGAGGCGCTGCGCGCCCAGCTCGGCTACGTCGAGCAGGATGCCCCGACCCTCGCCGGCACGATCGGCGAGAACCTCCGGCTGGCCTCCCCCGAGGCCTCGGATGCGGAGTGCGAGCGCGTGCTGCGCGCGGTCAATCTCGGCGAGGTGCTCGAGCGCAGTCCCCTCGGCGTCGATGCGCCGGTCGGCGAGAGCGGCGTCATGCTCTCGGGCGGCGAGCGCCAGCGTCTCGCGATCGCCCGGGCCCTGCTCCTGGCTCCGCCGATCCTGCTGCTGGACGAGTCCACGTCGTCACTCGACGGGCTCAACGAGCAGCGGATGCGCGATGCGATCGACGCCGTCGCCTCGGGGCGGACCCTCGTGGTGATCGCGCACCGCCTGTCGACCGTCGTCGACAGCGACCACATCGTCGTGATGGACCACGGCCGGGTCGTGGGTCAGGGCACGCACTCGGAGCTCGTCGAGACGACGCCGCTGTATCGCGACCTCGCGCGACACCAGCTCCTGGTCTGACGCCGACCAGCGGGCAACACCGCCCCCGGACGCCGCTGCCGCGGGTCAGCCGTGCCGGGTGTGGTCGGCGGTATCGGGCTTCGCCCGCAGGCGGTCGGCGATCTCCTCCTCGGGGCGCGGCGCGACGGTCTCGTCCTCTTCGAGCTCGGGAACCGTCGGCTCATCGGGCGCCGGAACGTGATCGTGGGGGGACGACATGGCAGCTCCTTCGACGTTGTCCCCACACGTTACCCGTGACGGTCAGCCGGGTGGGGACGCGCCGAGCACGTCCCGCACCGCCGAGATGCCGGGCGCGAAGAAGTAGCCGCCGCCGGTCACCGTCACGAACTCGGAGGGGATCTCCACCCGGCGCATCTCGCCCGCACTCGTCGGCACCTCGACATGCCGCGTGCGGTCGCCGTACACGTCCGCCTGACCGATGATCGGGTCGTGGCCGCCGACGTTCGGCTGCACGGGCGAGTTCGCCCACCGCCGCACGACGAACTCGAACTGATCCTCGATCGAGGTCATGTAGGCGGCGAACAGCAGGCCGCGCTCGGTCTCGACGAGCTCCGCCGACGGATCGTCGACGCCCGCCAGCGGGGGTCCGAAGGGGATGCCGCGGCGGAGCAGCAGGCGCAGGAACGTGTCCGCCGGCGCGCCGAAGTCCGTGCCGCCGTCCCGCGGGTTCATCTTGCGGATGTGACCGGCCAGCGGGCACACCTGCCCGAAGAGGTCCGACCGCGCGCGAGGGTGGCTGTCGCCGGAGTAGCCCGCCTCGGCGAGGGCGGGACTCGGCATCCATTGCCTGGTGTCGTCGTCGAACTGGAAGTGATTGTGGGCGAACTCGTCGCCGGCGAGGGCCAGGTCGTCGCTGTCGGCGGTTCGCGAGACCGGCGCCCCGCTCGGCCAGCGGCCGACGAGCATCGAGGCGAACCGGACGGGGTCGGTGCCGTGGGCCCGTGCGGCGCGGCCGACGAAGTCCCAGAAGGCGAGCACGTCCTGCGTGAGCCGGCGGAAGACGAGGTACGAGCCGTTGCGCGCCCAGGCGGGGAACGCGTCGGCACTCCCGTCCGGCGCGACCGGGTCGGCCGGGCTCTGCCGGGGCCAGCCCGCGACGAACTGACCGGGCCACACGAGCGGCTGCCCCGGCTTGCCGAAGATCCGGGAGTGCGGGTGACGGGGGTCGAGGTACCGCGGGCTCACGTGCTCGCCATCGGCCGTCGTGCCGCGGATGCCCGGCTGCGATACGCCGTCCTTGAAGCCGAAATGCTCGTGCCCCGCGAGATTGCCGGGGAGGTTCTCGCCGGGCTGGTCGAACACGAGGGCGACGCCGTGTCCGGTGGCTTCGAGGATGAGATCGGATGCCGCGTCCTCGAGGTCCGCGGCGGCGTCCGACGCGACGATCACGAGGAACTCGGGCTCAGCGCCCGGTGCGCCGACGCGCCAGCCTTCCCGGTGCCCGGGCACCCCGGGGTCGGCGGGATCGCCGAGGTACGTCGACCGGGCCGCCATCCCCTGCCGGAACGCCTGGTCGCCCATCTGCCGAAGCGCATCCTCGCCGAGCAGCCTGCGCACCGCCGACCCCGACAGCGCGAACGCCGTCCACGTCGCGGTTCTCGTCGGCTCACCGCTTCCCGACGCCAGCCGCTCCCGGCGGAACTCCCGCCGGAAGTCGAGCACCTCCTGCATGCTCGACAGTCGGCCCGCCAGCTGGCGCAGCCACGCGCGGGCGCGGTCGACGTCGGTCGCCGTGAAGAAGAGGAACCGCTGGTGGTCCTTGTTGAACCCCGGGATGACGTTGCCCTGGATGTCGGACGCGGCCGCCGCATCGAAGAGCGGCTCGGCCGAGGCATCCGTCGTCGTCGGGACATCGGGCTCGCCGTCGCCGAGCAGTCCCGACGACGCGCGCTCGGCCGACGGCGGCTCCGGCAGCGTGATCCCCGAGAGGCGCGCCACGGGGGAAGCGCCGAGCCCCGCGAGCGCCTCCGCTCCTCCGCTCATGACCGCCCTCCCGCGACGACGTGGGCGGCCACGGTGATGTGCTCGGCGATCTGCGCGCCGAACTCGACGGGCCGGCCACCGATCGAGAGATCGCCCACCACGAATCCTTCGCTCGCGGGAACGCGATAGACGACGCGAAGGGCGGCACCGCGAACGCCCCGGACGATCGTCCAGTAGTCGCCGACCGGGCGTCCGTCGGGCCGCGTCCAGCCCGAGTCGTCCCAGCCGATCATCGATATCCCCGGCGGGTCGTCGGTGGCGATGCGCAGCCCCTGTCGCGACATCGCCCAGAGGTCGAAGTCGATCCGCGCATCCGCTCCGGTCTTGCGGGAGTACGGCAGGGCGTCGTACCCGTCGTCCGCGTGCTGCGACGGCTCGATCTCCTGCGAGACCCCCAGCAGGTCTCGCATGGAGTTGATGGGCATGACGTAGTGGACGGCCCCGTCGGTGGTGTTCCACCGGTTGCCGGGGTCGTACTCGCCGCCGGGATACAGCTCCTCCCGCCGGACGTCGGGCGACACGAGCTGCCGGTACCGCTCGAGCACCACGTCGGGGTGGATCTCGGCGAGCAGCCGCCAGTACTCCGGTGTCTCGCACGTGAACGTGACGGCCGAGATCTTCCCGTCCCGGCGCTCGACGTGCCACTCGAGGTACTCGATCTGCACCGCCCGGTCCTCGGCGGCCGCGTACGCCGCGCGCCGATGGTCGCGGTGCTCGACGAGCAGTGGCCGCGACAGGCCCGTCCAGGTGAGGGCCCGCTGTCGCTCGCGAGGAATCTCGCCGAGCGCGGGGTTCACGTACGCGCCTCGCCCGCTGAGCTCGGTGCTCGCGGCGATGAGCCCGCTCACCAGCTCGTCCCAGCGTCCCAGGAATTCCGGGTCGCCGCCCGAGTCGTCGATGCCGCCCGGCGGCGAGAACCGTGCGAGTGCCATGCTCGGAAGCTAGCAGCGGCGGCCGGCTTCGCGCGATGACCGGCGGGCGACGGATGCCGCGGCCTGTCAACCCCGCGCCTTCTGTCCGACCCTCCACCTAGCGTCGACGGCATGAGCGATCAGCAGAACAAGCAGGGCGTTCCCGACCAGGACGCAGGAAGCGGCGCGGCGCCCGAGGCATCGGACGAGGTGCTCGGCGCGACCGCGCCGGCCGACGATCCGGCGGTCAAGGACCCATCGGAGTGGGTCACCGGCGACGAGCCCATCACGGCACCTCAGCGCAGCTACCTCGACACCCTCGCGCGCGAAGCGGGCGAGACCATCCCCGCCGACATCACGAAGGCCGAGGCCTCCGAGCACGTCGAGCGCCTGCAGCAGAAGACCGGCCGCGGGCCGTCCTCCTGACGACCGGACGACGGATGCCTCGGCCCGCTGCACAGGCCGGGCCGAGGCATCCGTGAATCAGGTCAGGAGCCCTGCGCGACCTTGAGGCGGTAGCGCAGCGCCGCGAGCTCCGCCTGCAGCGCGGCCGGCACGCGGCCGCCGAACTCCGCGTAGAACTCCTCCGTCAGGTCCGCCTCGCGGCCCCACGAGACGGGGTCGATCGCGAAGAGCTCGGACAGGTCGTCGGACGTGACCTCGGTGCCCTCGAGGTTGAGGTCCTCCGGACGGGGAAGGCGCCCGACCGGGCTGTCGACGGCCGGGACCTCGCCCTCGATACGGCGGATGATCCAGTCGATGACGCGCGAGTTGTCGCCGAAGCCCGGCCACAGGAAGCGGCCGTCGGAGCCCTTGCGGAACCAGTTGACCTGGAAGATGCGCGGCGCCCGGTCGAAGCGGAGCTTCTGTCCCACCTGAAGCCAGTGGCCGAAGTAGTCGGCCATGTTGTAGCCGCAGAACGGGAGCATCGCGAAAGGATCGCGGCGCAGTTCGCCCACCGTGCCTTCGGCCGCCGCCGTCCGCTCCGACGAGATGTTCGAGCCGAGGAAGACGCCGTGCGTCCAGTCCGTCGCCTCGACCACGAGCGGCACGTTCGTCGCGCGGCGGCCGCCGAAGAGGATGGCGTCGAGCGGCACGCCCTGCGGCGCGTCCCAGTCGTCCGCGATCTGCGGGCACTGCGCCGCACTCACCGTGAAGCGCGAGTTCGGGTGCGCGGCCGGCCGCCCCGAGGCGGGCGTCCAGGGGTTGCCCTCCCAGTCGGTGAGCTGAGCTGGCGGCTCGTCGGTGAGCCCCTCCCACCACACATCACCGTCGGGACGGAGGGCGACGTTCGTGAAGATGGTGTTGCCCCACAGCGTCTCGACCGCCGTGACGTTGGTCGACTCGCCCGTGCCCGGAGCGACGCCGAAGAATCCGGCCTCGGGGTTGATCGCCCACAGGCGCCCGTCGTCGCCGGGACGGAGCCACGCGATGTCGTCGCCGAGCGTCTCGACGCGCCATCCCGGAATCGTCGGCCGCAGCATGGCGAGGTTCGTCTTGCCGCACGCCGACGGGAAGGCGGCCGCGATGTGGTACGCCTTGCCCTGCGGGTCGATGACGCGGATGAGGAGCATGTGCTCGGCGAGCCAGCCCTCCTCGCGGCCGAGGACGGAGGCGATGCGCAGCGCGAAGCACTTCTTCGCGAGGATGGCGTTCCCGCCGTACCCGGAGCCGAACGACCAGACCTCGAGCGTGTCGGGGAAGTGGACGATGTACTTCTCGTCGTTGCACGGCCACGCGACATCCTGCTCGCCCGGCGCGAGCGGCGCGCCGACCGAGTGCACCGTCTTGACCCAGTGCGCTCCGGCGGCGATCTCGCGCAGCACCGATGCCCCCACTCGCGTCATGATCCCGATGGAGGTGACGGCGTAGGCGCTGTCGGTGACCTGGACGCCGATGTGCGAGAGAGGGCCGCCGACCGGACCCATCGAGAACGGCACGACGTACATCGTGCGTCCGCGCATGCTGCCGCGGAAGAGGGGGGTGAGGATGCCGCGGATCTCGCTCGGCGCGATCCAGTTGTTGGTGGGACCCGCGTCCTCTTCGTTCTCGGACGCGATGAAGGTGCGGCCCTCGGTGCGCGCGACGTCGCTCGGGTGCGAGCGGGCGAGGTAGGAGCCGGGCCGCCACTCGGGGTTGAGCTTGATGAGCTTGCCCTCGTCGACCTGCTCGCGCAGCAGCGCCTCGTTCTCGGCGCGCGAGCCGTCGACCCAGTGGACGGCGTCCGGCTGCGTGAGGGCGGCGATCTCGTCGACCCACTCGATCAGCGCCTGCATCCCCTCGCCCGCCATCTGCGGGCGAGCGCCGAAGGTCCGCGGGGTGGAGGCCGGCTGTGCGGCGGAGGCGTGAGTCGCGGGGCGGGTGAAGATGTCGGCGAGAGCCATGTCGGGGTTCCTCCTGGACGTCTGGTGCGCTGCTGTGCTCTCTTCCACTTTGCGACCATCCGCGCGAGGTTTCGAGGCTCTCAGTGCTCAAGAACTCGGATTCTTTCGCTATTCTCAAGGAATGCCCCCCACCTCGCTCCAGCTCACGACTCTGGGCCACCGCATCCGTCACCAGCGCGTGTCGCACGGCTTCACCCTGGACGAGCTCGGTGAGCGGGTGGGCGTGGCCGGCAGTCAGCTGAGCCTCATCGAGAACGGCAAGCGCGAGCCCAAGCTCTCCCTCCTGCAGGCGATCGCGCAGGTGACCGGCGTCGAGGTGGGCGACCTGCTTTCCAGTGAGCCGCCCAACCGCCGGGCCGCCTTGGAGATCGAGCTCGACCACGCCCAGTCGAGCCCGGTGTTCCGGCAGCTCGGGATCCCGCCCGTGAAGGTGACGAAGGGCATGAGCGACGACACGCTCGAGGCGATCCTCGGGCTGCATCGCGAACTGCAGCGGCGGGAGCGCGAGGCGATCGCGACCCCCGAGGAGGCCCGGCGCGCCAACACCGACCTGCGGCTGCGCATGCGCGCGCACGACAACTACCTGCCCGACATCGAGAAGCTCGCCGAGAAGCAGCTGAAGTCGGCCGGCCACGTCTCCGGCGCCCTCACCCACCGCACGGTGAGCATCATGGCCGAGCAGCTCGGGTTCGAGCTGATCTACGTCAATGACCTGCCGCACTCGGCGCGGTCGGTGACCGACCTCGAGCACGGCCGGATCTACCTGCCGCCGGCATCGATTCCGGGCGGGCACGGCCTGCGCTCGATGGCGCTGCAGGCGATGGCGCACCGCCTGCTCGGCCACAAGCCGCCCACCGACTACGCGGACTTCCTGCAGCAGCGTCTCGAGATCAACTACTACGCGGCGTGCTGCCTCATGCCCGAGACCAACTCCGTCGCCTTCCTCCAGCAGGCGAAGAAGGATCGCAATCTCGCGGTCGAGGATTTCCGCGACGCCTTCGGCGTGACGCACGAAGCCGCCGGCATGCGCATGACCAACCTGCTGACGAAGCACCTGGGCATCGCCCTGCACTTCCTCCGCGTCGACGGATCGGGGGCGATCTCGCGCGTCTACGAGAACGACGACCTCCCCGTGCCGATGGACGTCACGGGATCCGTCGAAGGGCAGATCGTGTGCCGCCGGTTCCTCGCGCGCTCGGCCTTCGAGGAGCAGAACCGAACGACCGAGCACTACCAGTACACCGACACCCCGGCGGGCACCTTCTGGTGCTCGACGCAGACGGGCACGACGTCGGCCGGGGAGTTCTCGATCACCGTCGGCGTGCCTTTCGACGACGCGAAGTGGTTCCGTGGGCGCGAGACGCAGAAGCGCGACGTCTCGCGCTGCCCCGACGAGTCGTGCTGTCGGCGCCCCCCGGGGGATGTCGCCGAGCGGTGGGGCGGCAAGGCCTGGCCGAGCGCCCGCGTGCACATGCAGATGTTCTCGCCGCTCCCCCGTGGCGCGTTCCCCGGCGTCGACGACAACGAGGTGTACGCCTTCCTCGAGCGGCACGCCGCCGGCTGAGCCGACCGGGCGCGCGTACTCCACGGCCCCGCTCCGCGGCCCCGCTCCGCGGCCCGGCTCCGCGGCGAGCACGCACATCCCCGGCCGAGACTCCACTCCCGCGCACCTTGAGTGTGGGGTCTCGCGCGCGGATGTGCGTGCTCGACTGCCGGACGGGCGACTCCGGGGGACGGATGCCGCGGCTCAGCCCGTGATGAAGCGCTTGTAGCGGTCGAGCGCGGCCGCGACCTCGTCATCCGTCGCCGCGCCCGGGGTGAAGAGCTCCGGCACGGGGTCGTCGGCGTGCCGGCCGACGGCGACGGAGTGCGTCCACACCCCGACGACCTCGCCCCGCGCGACGAGGATCGGCCGCACGATCCCATTCATGCTCGGGCCGATGGCCGCGAGGAACTCCGCCGCGCACGGCACGGTGCGGTCGGCGTAGGAGAGGTAGTACTCCTCGAAGGGCGGCAGCGCGACGACGTCGGGCGCGGAGGAGCTCCGCCGTGGCCGCGGCCCGGACGCCACGTAGAGCGGCTCCGGCGCGTCGGCGATGCGGATGAGGCGATCGGATGCCGCGTCCGCCGCGTACCGCGCATCGCGCAGCGGCAGCCCCGACCACCACGAGAAGTCGCGAGGACCCGCCGGCCCGTGCGAGGCGATGTAGCGGACGAAGAACTCCGCGAGGGGGTCGGCCGGGCTCGCGGAGTCGCCGATCCACTCCTCGGCGAGCACGATGTGCTGCTCCCGCGACGGCCCGGACTCCCGGCGGACGACGGGACCCTGGCACACGACGCCGCGCAGCGACATCGCGACGAGCAGATGGTACCCGCGCTGCTTCGCGGTCGAGTGACCGGCGCCCTCCCAGACCTCGGCGAGCTCCTTGCGGGTCAGCCGGTTGCCGCCGGCGAGCGCGGCCCGCGTCGCGGCCTCGACGCCTGCCAGGACCCCCTCGTCGATCGCCTCGACGCGCCGCACCTGGGCCGCGGCGCGGCCCTGCCGCTCCGCCGTGAGCGACAGCACCCACGCGAGGTCCCGGGCCGGGATCGCGTGGATCGTGCCCCGCATCGTCCACGAGCGCACGATGTCGCCGCGGTCGAAGGCGGCGTCGACATCGCTGAGCCGCGGCGCGCCGCGCGAGCGCGCGGCGAGCGCCCAGCGGCCGCCCCAGAACTCCTGCGCCTGCGTCGCCAGCATGTGCTCGGCGGCCGCCGTCACCGTCGGCGCCGGAGCGCTGAGCCGGTGCGACCGGAGCCGCTCGGCGCGGAGGGATGCCGGATCCATGCCCTCATCCTCACCCCGGTCCCGGTCGTTGAGCGAGCGAAGAGAGACGAAACGCCCCCGCCTGCACGCCCTCACCCCGGTCGCTGAGCGAGCGAAGCGAGACGAAACGCCCCCAGGCCCCGCACGGCCTCACCCCGGTCCCGGTCGTTGAGCGAGCGAAGCGAGACGAAACGCCCCCCTGGCCCTGCACAGCCTCACCCCCGGTCGTTGAGCGAGCGAAGCGAGACGAAACGCGCGCCTCCGCTCGACGACCGGCGCTGCGCCCCTCCGCTCGACGACCGGCGCTGCGCGCCGGGGTCAGACGAACGGGTTCGGCGTCAGCGTGTACTTCGTCTGCAGGTACTCGTGGATGCCCTCGGCGCCGCCCTCACGGCCGAGGCCCGACGACTTCCAGCCACCGAACGGCGCGGCCGCGTTGGAGACGACCCCGACGTTGAGCCCCATCATCCCCGTCTCCAGCCGCTCGATCATCCGCTGCCCGCGTGCGAGGCTCTCGGTGAAGACGTACGACACGAGGCCGTACTCGGTGTCGTTGGCGATGCGGACGGCGTCGTCCTCGGTGTCGAAGGGGATGATCGCGAGCACCGGGCCGAAGATCTCCTCCTGGAGGATCTCGCTGCCCGGGCGGACGTCGGTCACGACGGTGGGCTGGTAGAACGTGCCGGGCCCGTCGACCGCGGCCCCACCCGTCGTCACGACGGCGCCGCGCGAGACGGCGTCCTCGACGAGCGACGAGGCCTTGGCCACCGCGCGGTCGTCGATGAGCGGTCCGATCACGACACCGTCCTCCGTGCCGCGGCCGATCTTGAACCCCTTCACCTTCTCGGTCACGCGCCGGGCGAACTCGTCGGCGACCGACCGGTGCACGATGAAGCGGTTGGCGGCCGTGCACGCCTGGCCGATGTTGCGGAACTTCGCGAGCATCGCGCCATCCACGGCCTTGTCGAGGTCGGCGTCGTCGAAGACGACGAACGGCGCGTTGCCGCCGAGCTCCATCGACGTGCGCAGGATGCCGCCCGCGGCCTGCTCGAGCAGCCGCACGCCGACGGGGGTCGACCCCGTGAACGAGAGCTTCCGCAGGCGCGGGTCGCGGATGATCGGCTCCGACACCGCCCCCGACGTCGAGGTCGTGAACACGTTGACGACGCCCTTGGGGAGCCCCGCGTCTTCCAGGAGCTTCGCGAAGTAGAGGGTCGTGAGAGGCGTCAGCTCGGCCGGCTTGATGACGACCGTGCATCCCGCGGCGAGCGCGGGCGCGATCTTGCGCGTCGCCATCGCGAGCGGGAAGTTCCACGGCGTGATGAGGAAGCACGGCCCGACGGCGTGCTGCGACACGATCATGCGGCCCGTTCCCTCGGGGTTCGCGCCGTAGCGGCCCTGGATGCGCGCGGCCTCCTCGCTGAACCAGCGCAGGAACTCGCCTCCGTAGGCGACCTCCCCGCGCGCCTCGGCGAGCGGCTTGCCCATCTCGATCGTCATGAGGAGCGCGAACTCCTCCTTGCGCTCCTGGAGGAGGTCGAACGCGCGGCGCAGCAGCTCGCCCCGCTCACGCGCGGGCGTCTGCGACCACGAGGGGAACGCGTCGACCGCCGCGTCGAGCGCCGCCATGCCGTCGCCGGGAGACGCGTTCGCGATCTCCTTGACGACGTCGCCCGTCGCCGGGTCGTAGACCTTCAGCGTCTTGCCGCCGTCGGCGGCCAGCCACTCGCCACCGATGAAGAGCCCGTCCGGCACCTTCGCCAGCAGTTCGGTCTCGCGGTTCTGGCTCATGGGACTCCCTCGGAGGTTCGGGATGCAGCGGCCGCGGCATCCTGGCTGCTCAAGTGTGGTTCGTGGTCATTCTGCCCGCGGATCGCGCGGGATCCGATAGACGCCGCGTACATCCGCTGCACCGGCGTCACCGTGACGGATACCGTCATGAGCCGATGGAGGCCAGGTCGCGCTGATCGACGAGCGCGCCGGCGAAGAACGCCGACAGCTCGTCCGTGGCGGTCAGGGGCAGGACGGCCGCGACGTACTGATCGGGTCGCGCGACGACGACGACACCGTCGCGCGACAGCTCCCGCTCCTCGAAGATGTCGACGGTCCGCCATGCGTCGGGGCCCGCGGCGTACACCTTCTCCCAGTCGGTCAGCCCGAGCGGGCCCGAGGTGGGGAGGAAGACGCGGGGCACCCGCGAGATGTCGACGTCCTGGAAGCTCTGCTGGTAGATCGCCTTCACGTCGAACACGGCGTCCACGTCGGCGCCGGCCGGCGTGTGACGCGCGACGGGCGACGCCGGCGAGGCCATCCACTCCGCCCATGCGCTCAGAGCCGAGGGCTCCCCCGCGGCCGGCGCATCGGCGAACGCGTACAAGCGCCAGCGGCCGTCGGCCTTCGCGTGGTGCCCGAGGTGGATGACGTTGCCGTCGCACACGCGGGTCACCTCGACGCTCTTGAAGCGCTTGCCGAGCGGGAATCCGGCCGCGAGCGCCTGATGCGCGGCATCCGTCACGATCTCGGACGGCCCGTACTGAGTCATGAAGCCCGACGGGAACTCCGCCGTGCCGAGGTAGAAGGTCGCGAGCTCCTGGGGGTCGCTGATCTCCTCCGGCTTGCGCGCCATGAGCGACGACCACTGCTTGTCGAAGTCGATCAGCTGCTGGGCGACGGGCTGGCGCTCGGCCGAATAGGTCTCGAGAAGGGATGCCGGGGCGAGCCCGCTGAGCACGTGCCCGAGCTTCCAGCCGAGGTTGAAGCCGTCCTGCATCGAGACGTTCATGCCCTGGCCGGCCTTGGCGCTGTGCGTGTGGCACGCGTCGCCGGTCAGGAAGACGCGCGGCGCGCGTTCCTCCCCGGGGTCGACGTCGTCGAACTTGTCGGTGACGCGGTGGCCGACCTCGTAGACGCTGTGCCACGCGACCTGCCTGACGTCGAGCGTGTAAGGGTGCAGGATCTCGTTCGCTCGACGGATGATCTCTTCGATCGGGGTCTGCCGCACGCGGTGGTCGTCGTCGTCGGCGACCGCCCCGAGATCGATGTACATGCGCGACAGGTAGCCGCCCTCGCGGGGGATGTGCAGGATGTTGCCCGCCTTCGCGTTGATCGCGCATTTGACGCGCCAATCCGGGAAGTCGGTGTTGACGAGCACGTCCATGACGCCCCACGCGTGAGCCGAGAAGCCGCCCACGTGCTTGCGGCCGATCGCCGCGCGCACGCCGCTGCGCGCGCCGTCGCATCCGACGACGTACTTCGCACGGATCGTGCGCTCGCCCGCGGCCGCTGAGCTCGCCGAGGGGCGCACCCGCACCTCGACCGGGTACTCCCCTTCGTCGTGCACCGTCAGCCCGACGAACTCGACGCCGTAATCGGGGACGATCCGGCCGGGCCCGTGCTCGGCGGCTTCGGCGAAGTAGTCGAGCACGCGCGCCTGATTGACGATGAGGTGCGGGAATTCGCTGATCTTGAATGCGTAGTCCTCGGTGCGGGCCGTCCGGATGATGTCGCCCGGGTTCTCGGGGTCGGGGCCCCAGAAGTTCATCCAGGCGATGTTGTACGCCTCGGCGACGATGCGCTCGGCGAAGCCGAAGGCCTGGAAGGTCTCGACGCTGCGCGGCTGGATCCCGTCGGCCTGGCCGAGCACGAGCCGCCCGTCGCGCCGCTCGATGATCCGCGTCACGACGTCGGGGAACTGCGAGAGCTGCGCCGCGAGGAGCATCCCGGCGGGACCTGATCCGACGATCAGCACGTCCATCTCGTCGGGAAGCTCGGCGGGCCGGTCGATGCCCGTGCCCGCGGCGTCCTGGATCCGCGGCTCGCCCGAAACGTACCCGTGGTGGTGGAACTGCATCTTCGTCGATCCCTTCCTCGGACACCGGTGTCGAGGTCTTGTCAGTCGCCGGAGCGTGTTCTATATTCGAACACACCGTTCTACTATTGAACAGATCGTATACGACCATCGTGAGGCTGACAAGAGCCGGGAGGGATGCCGATGCCCGGCGGGACGACGAATGCGGGGTCGCAGACGCTGAGCCGCGGCATCCGGATTCTCGAGATCCTCGCCGACGCGCGCGAGCCGCTCACGATCGACGAGCTCTCGCGGCGCCTCGACGTCCACCGCTCGATCGCCTACCGGCTGCTGCGCACCCTCGAGGAGCACGGACTCGTCGGCCGTGACGGGAACGGGCGCGTCGCGCTCGGGTCGCGCATGGCGGCCCTCGCCGCGGGCGTCGCGCACGACCTGCAGGCCGAGGCGCTTCCCGAGCTCACCGCGGCGGCGAACGAGCTCGGGATGACCTGCTTCCTCTCCGTCCTCGACCGCGATGAGTGCATCACGCTCGCCAGCGTCGAGCCCCGTCACGGCATCGCCTCGGTGGCCCAGCGGCCGGGGACGCGTCATCCTGTGACCGTCGGGGCTCCCGGCAAGGCCATCCTGTCGCTCGTCCCGGAGGCGCGATGGCCGGAGGGCCTCGACGACGAGCACCGCGCGGATGTGCGGGTCGCGCGCGAGCGCGGCTGGGCGACGAGCCACGACGAGGTCATCGCGGGCCTGCGGTCGATCGCGGTGCCGCTGCCGCTGCCCAAGGGCGAGCGCGCCGCCGTCGCCGTCGTCTACCTGTCCGACCCCCATCCCGACGCCGAGATCGCCCACCGGCTCACGCAGGTGGCCTCGGCGATCACGGCGGCCATCGGCGGCTGACCGGGTCTGCCTCCGTGCGTCCCTATACTCGTCATGTCCGGCGGGAAGGCACCCGCCGGTGCTCGAAAAATGGGCACGCAGCCGCCCCGTGAACGGGAGCGCGCGAGACACATACGGCGTTGTCATCCGTTCCTGTCTCCCCGGGAGTAACCCATGCCCTCCGTCTCCGCCCACGTCGCCGTCACCCTCGCCCGCCACATCGACCACGTCTTCGGTGTCATGGGCAACGGCAACGCCTGGTTCCTCGACGCCCTCGCGCGCCAGACCGACGCGACCTACACGGCGGTCCGCCACGAGGCGGGCGCGGTCGTCGCGGCCGACGCCCACTATCGCGCGGGAGGCGGCCTCGCCGCGGCGACGGCGACCTACGGCGCCGGCTTCACCAACACGCTGACGGCCCTCGCCGAGGCAGTGCAGGCGCACGTCCCGCTCGTGCTCGTCGTCGGCGACGAGCCGACGTCGGGGCCGCGGCCCTGGGACGTCGACCAGATCGCCCTCGCCTCGGCGGTCGGCGCCCGCACCTACACGGTGGGGAGGACGGATGCCGCGGCCACGACGGTGATCGCGATCGAGCATGCACTCACCTACCGTGTGCCGACGGTGCTCGCGATCCCGTACGACGTCGCGACGCGCGACGCCGGAGCGGTGCCCGAGGCGCCGATGCCCGCGCTTCCTGCGCCGCTGACCCCCGCGGGCCCCTTCGCCGCGGCGGCGGTCCGTGAGCTCGCCTCCGCGCTGGCGAGCGCCGAGCGCCCGTTCCTGCTGGCCGGGCGCGGCGCCTGGGTGTCGGGGGCGGGCGCCGTCCTCGGCGAGCTCGCCGATGCGACCGGCGCCGTCACGGCAACGACCGCGCTCGGGCGCGGAGTCTTCCCCCGCGCCGAGTTCGACCTCGGCGTCACCGGCGGCTTCGGCGCCGAAGGGGCGATGGAGCTCGTGCGCGAGGCCGACGTCGCGGTCGTGTTCGGGGCATCCCTCAACCAGTTCACGATGCGATTCGGCGAGCTGTTCTCGCCGGGGACGCGGGTCGTGCAGGTGGATGTCGCACCCGCGGCGACCCACCCGCACGTCGGCGGCTACCTGCGCGGCGACGCCCGCCTCGTCGCGGCCGCGCTCGTCGACGAACTGCGGACGCTCGGCGCGTCGCCGTCGGGATGGCGCGAATCGGTGCCGCTCGAGCCGCTGCGGGCCTACGAGCCCGGCGACGACCTCGCCCCCGACGGACGCCTCGACCCCCGCGCGGTCGCGGTCCGGATCGGCGAGCTGCTCGAGGCGCACGAGTCGACGAGGGACCGGGTCGTCGTCTCGGACGGCGGCCACTTCATCGGCTGGGCGAACATGTACTGGCCCGTGGCCTCCCCCGATCGCATGATGATGGTCGGCACCGCCTATCAGTCGATCGGGCTCGGGTTCGCCTCGGTGCCCGGCGCGGCGCTCGCGAAGCCGACGTCGACGATCGTCCTGACGACGGGGGACGGCGGCGGACTCATGGCGCTCGCGGACCTCGAGTCGGCGGTCCGGGTCGCCCGGGGCAGGGGCCTGTGCGTGGTGTGGAACGACGGCGCCTACGGCGCGGAGGTCAACCTGTACGGGCTCAAGGGCGTCGCGGAAGGGCCGATGCTCATTCCCGACGTCGACTTCGCCGGGTTCGCGCGGGCGGTCGGCGCGGAGGGGGTCGTCGTGCGCTCACTGGCCGATCTCGACCGCCTCGCGTCGTGGACGGCCGAGGATGCGGCATCCCGTCCGTTCCTCCTCCTCGACTGCCGCGTCTCGACGTCGGTGATCGCGCCGTATCAGCGCGAGATCATCCGGGTGAACTCCTGACGGACGGGCTCGCGCGGGTCCGGGTCGGCGCCGTCCGCTCGCGCCACGGCGCCGCCCTACCGCCACACTTTCCTGCGAGCGCTGCATCGATCGATGTAGCGCTCGCAGGAAAGTGTCGCGGTCGTCGGCTCAGCTCGGCGACGGCGGCCGGCAGACGACGCCCCGGAGCGTGCCGGTCAAGACCTGGTCGCCGGCGGCGTGCGGCAGGATCACCGTCGCGCCGGCGCGAAGCGGCAGGTCGGTGGTCGCGACCGCGGGATGCGGCAGGTCGCCGATCGCGGATCGCAGCGTGCCCTCGCCCTCGAGGATGACGAGAACGGCGAACCCGGCGGCGATCTCGGGCCGCTCCTCGGCGGATGCGCGCTCGATCCGGAAGAAGGGGTCGGCCTCGCGGACGAGCGCGCGCGCCGCCGAAGCATCGCGCGAGAGGAGCGCGTCGATCTCGGCATCCGTCCACGCCCGGCGATCGACCGCATCGAGCGCCGCGTCGAAGCCGACGCCGAGGTGGCCGTCGGCGCGGCCGTCGATGTCGAATCCGCGCCAATCGAGAAGGATCGAGAGGTCTTCGGGCTGCTGCACCTCGACGAGGAAGACCCCTTCGCCGATGGCGTGCGGAAGTCCCGCCGGGACGAACACCGTGTCGCCCGGCTCCACCGTCCGTGCATGGAGGAGGTTCAGCAGGCGCTCGGTGTCCTGGGCCTCGACGATCGCCTCCAGCTCGACGCGGGGAACGTCCCGGACGAAGCCCAGATGAACGGTGCCGCCCTCGACGAGGAACCAGGCCTCGGTCTTGCCGTGAGCGCGTCCGAGGCGGCCGAGCGCGAACGCGTCGTCGGGATGCGCGTGCACGGGGAGCCGCTCCCCCGCGTCGAGGAGCTTCACGAGGAGACGCGGGTCGGATCCGAATGCGGCGACATGGGCGGCGCCGAGCCATCCCAGCGGATCGGCGTCGACGAGGTCGCGCAGCCGCTCGCCCGCGATCGTGGTGAGGCCGACGTCCGTCTCGCCGGCGAGGGTCGTCGTCGACGCCACCCAGTCCTCGGGCGTGTTCTCCGTCGCCGCCGCCGATCCGCGCCAGCGCGCGATCCGCGCACCTCCGCGGTAGAAGCGCTCGGCGGGCTGGTTGGCGGGAAGAGCGATCGGCCGGAGGTCCATGACGGCATTGTCCACCCCGTCGCGCCCGCATCGCCGACGGCAGGCGAGAGGGCGGCCCCGGGCATCCGGAGCCGCCCTCTGTGCCGGGCGGGTCAGGCCTGGGAGAGGCCGTAGATCGGACTCCGCGCCTGCTCCGCCTCGTGGTCGGGACCGAGCGGGATTCCGGTGCGGTCGCGCAGCAGCAGCGTCGCGAGCAGTCCGAGCACCGTCATGCCGGCGAGGTACCACGTGACCGACATCGTCGTGCCGGTCGCCTGCACCAGCGCCGTCGCGATGGTCGGGGCGAACGCGCCGCCGAGGATCGCGCCGATCGCGTACGAGATCGACACTCCCGAGAAGCGGATGGATGCCGGGAACAGCTCGGAGTACAGCGCGGCCTGCGGCCCGTAGGTGAAGCCGAGCCCGATCGTGAGGATCGCGAGACCGAGGAACAGCATCCAGATGTTCCCGGTGTTCACCAGCGGGAAGAGCGCGAACACGCCGATGAGCTGCAGGATCCAGCCGATGATGTACGTCGTGCGACGGCCGAGGCGGTCCGACACGACACCGGCGGCGAAGGTCGACAGGAGCCACGTGACGGCGGAGGCTGCGACCGCCCAGAGCACCGGCGTGCGGTCGAGTGCGAGGGGACCCTCCGGGTTCGTCGAGTAGTTCTGGATGTAGCCGCCCGTCGTCATGTAGCCGACCGCGTTGTTGCCGGCGAAGACGAGCGCAGCGATGAGCACGAGCAGCGCGTGCTTGCGGAAGAGCTGGACGATCGGCGTGCGCGCCTTCTCCTTGCGCTCGGCGAGCTCGACGAAGACCGGGCTCTCCTCGACGCGGCGGCGCACGTACCAGCCGACGAGGATCAGCACGACGCTGAGGAGGAACGGCACGCGCCAGCCCCACGCGAGGAAGGCATCGCCCGGGGCGATCATGGCCATGAGCGCCATGACGCCCGAGGCGAGGAGGAGGCCGAGCGGCACGCCGATCTGCGGGGAGGCGCCGAAGGCGCCGCGGCGCTTCTTGGGGGCGTGCTCGACGGCCATGAGGACCGCGCCGCCCCACTCGCCGCCCGCCGAGAGGCCCTGCAGTATCCGCAGCAGCACCAGGAGGATCGGCGCGGCGATGCCGATCGCCTCGTACGTCGGGAGCAGTCCGATGAGAGCCGTCGCGACGCCCATCAGGATGAGCGTCCACATGAGCACGACCTTGCGGCCGTACTTGTCACCGAAGTGCCCGGCGAGGAAGGCACCGAGGGGCCGGAAGAGGAAGCTGATGCCGACGGTCGCGAAGGCGACGAGCACGCTGTTGGCCCCGAGGGGCGCGAAGAAGAGCTGGCCGAACACGAGGCCGACGGCCGTCGCGTAGATGAAGAAGTCGTACCACTCGACGGTGGTTCCGACGACGGTGGCGAAGACGACTCTTCGCCGATCGGCGGGGGTGGCGATCGTGCCCGTGGGCGTGAATCCGCTGGGCGCGGACCTTCGGTCTTGCATGCTCATCTCGGTGACTCCCTCGTCGGTTCGGCGTCTTCGTCCGGGTGGATCGGCGTCTTGCCCGATCGAGACCGATGATATACGATTTCGAATACGACGCAAGAGCGAGGGAGCTCATGACCCATCAGACGGATGCCTCGGACCCCCGGTTCTCGGGCCTTCCCGGCCGCCCCGGCAAGATCATCGCGGTGCACCTCAGCTACGCCTCGCGCGCCGACCAGCGCGGGCGCCGGCCGGCCGACCCGTCGTACTTCTTCAAGCCGGCGAGCTCGGTCGCGGCATCCGGCAGCACCATCGAGCGGCCCGCGGGCACCGAGCTCCTCGCCTTCGAGGGCGAGATCGCGCTCGTCATCGGCGCGACGGCACGGCGGGTGCCGCTGGCCGACGCGTGGCGCCACGTGGGCTGGGTCACGGCCGCGAACGACTTCGGCCTCTACGACCTCCGCGCCAACGACAAGGGCTCCAACGTCCGTTCGAAGGGCGGCGACGGCTTCACGCCGATCGGTCCCTCCCTCATGGACGCGCGCGCCATCGACCCGGGCGATCTCCGACTGCGCACCTGGGTCAACGGCGACCTCGTGCAGGACGACAGCACGGCGGGCCTCATCTTCCCGCTCGCGCAGTTCGTCGCCGACCTGTCGCAGCACTTCACGCTCGAGCCGGGCGACGTCATCCTCACCGGGACGCCGGCGGGATCGTCGGTCGTCGAGCCCGGCGACGTCGTCGAGGTCGAGGTCGACGTCCCGGGCGGCCCCTCCACGGGCCGCCTCGTGACGACTGTCGTGGAAGGAGCGGACGTCGCGTTCGACGCGTCGGTCGGCTCGCTCCCCTCCGTCGACGACGCGCAGCGCGCCGAGGCCTGGGGCTCGCGCGAGGCCGCCGGCCTCTCCCCCGCCCCGTCGCCCGCGACAGGCGATGCGCCCGAGGCAGGCGACGAGGGCGGTGATCGGCCTGTTGCGGGCCGATCGCCTGTTCTGAGCCCCGACCTGCGGGCGAAGCTCGAGCGCACGCCCGTCGCGGGCCTGTCGCAGCAGCTGCGCAAGCGCGGACTGGACAACGTCACGATCGACGGCGTCCACGCCCTCACCCCCGGAGCGAGGATCGTCGGAACGGCCCGGACCCTGCGCTTCGTGCCCAACCGCGAAGACCTCTTCGCCTCGCACGGCGGCGGCTACAACGCTCAGAAGCGCGCCTTCGACTCCGTCGGCCAGGGCGAGGTGCTCGTCATCGAGGCACGCGGCGAGACCGGCTCGGGCACGCTCGGCGACATCCTCGCGATCCGGGCCCACGCGCGCGGCGCGGCCGGGATCGTGACGGACGGAGGGGTTCGGGATGCCGAGGCCGTGGCATCCGTCGGCATCCCCGTCTTCTCCAACGGAGCGCACCCCGCCGTGCTCGGGCGCAAGCACGTCCCGTGGGACGTCGACGTGACGATCGGATGCGGCGGCACGGCCGTGCAGCCGGGCGACATCATCGTCGGCGACGCCGACGGCGTCATCGTCATCCCGCCCGGCCTCGCCGAGGAGGTCGCCGACGCGGCCCTCGCGCAGGAGGAGGAGGATGCCTGGATCGCGACGCAGGTGGCGGCGGGGCATCCGGTCGACGGGCTCTTCCCCATGAATGCCGAGTGGAAGGCGAGGTACGACGCATGGCGCCAGGCGAAGTGACCGGGACGGAGCTCAGCAAGTCGCAGCGCGCCTACCACTGGATCAAGGAGCGCATCGCGAACCAGGAGTTCACGCCGGGATACCGGCTCGTCCTCGGGGCGATCGCGAGCGAGCTCGACATGAGCGTCGTGCCCGTTCGCGAGGCGATCCGTCAGCTCGAAGCCGAGGGGCTCGTGATGTTCGAGCGCAACGTCGGAGCCCGCGTGTCGATGGTCGACGACACGCAGTACCGCTTCAGCATGCAGACCCTCGCGATCCTGGAAGGAGCCGCCACGGCCCTCGCGGCGCGCCGGCTCACGGCCGACGACGTCCGCGCGGCACGCGCCGTCAACGAGCTCATGGTGGAGACCCTCGACCACTTCGACCCCCACGCCTTCACGCGGCTCAACCAGGAGTTCCACGCGGCGCTGTACGCCAAGACCGACAATCCGCGTCTGCTCGACCTCGTCCGCGGCGAGTGGGCGCGTCTCGGGCACCTGCGCGACTCGACGTTCGCGTTCGTCCCCGGCCGTGCCCAGGAGTCGGTGCGCGAGCACGAGAACATCCTGCGGCTCATCGAGAGCGGCGCACCCCTCGGCGAGATCGAGAAGGCCGCCCGCCGACACCGGTCGGCGACCCTCGACGCCTACATGATCCACGAGCACCCCGACGAGGCCCTCGGCCTCGCCGCCTTCTGACCACCCCCGAGAACCGGAGGAAACCCATGACCGACACCGCCACCATCGCCCCGGTCCCCGGGCCCGCCGACGGGCGGCACGTCCCCGCCGACCTGCCCGCCCGCATCCAGCACTACATCGACGGCGAGTTCGTCGACTCCGCCGACGGCGACACCTTCGACGTGCTCGACCCCGTCTCGAACGAGGTCTACCTGCAGGCCGCCGCCGGCAAGAAGGCCGACGTCGATCGCGCCGTCGCGGCCGCGCGGCGCGCGTTCACCGAGGGACCGTGGCCCCGGATGCTGCCGCGCGAGCGCTCCCGGATCCTCCACCGCATCGCCGACATCGTCGAGTCGCGTGACGCGCGCCTCGCCGAGCTGGAGAGCTTCGACTCGGGCCTCCCGATCACGCAGGCGCTCGGCCAGGCCCGCCGCGCCGCCGAGAACTTCCGCTTCTTCGCCGACCTGATCGTCGCCCAGGCCGACGACACCTACAAGGTGCCCGGTCGCCAGATCAACTACGTCAACCGCAAGCCCATCGGCGTCGCAGGCCTCATCACGCCGTGGAACACGCCGTTCATGCTCGAATCCTGGAAGCTCGGGCCCGCCCTGGCCACGGGGAACACCGTCGTGCTCAAGCCCGCCGAGTTCACCCCCCTCTCGGCGTCCCTGTGGGCCGGGATCTTCGAGGAGGCGGGGCTTCCGCGGGGCGTCTTCAACCTCGTGAACGGACTGGGCGAGGATGCCGGCGACGCGCTGGTGAAGCATCCCGATGTGCCCCTCATCTCGTTCACGGGCGAGAGCTCGACCGGTCAGCTGATCTTCGGCAACGCCGCTCCCTTCCTCAAGGGCCTGTCGATGGAGCTCGGCGGCAAGTCGCCCGCGGTCGTCTTCGCCGACGCCGACCTCGACGCCGCCGTCGACGCGACGATCTTCGGCGTCTTCTCCCTCAACGGCGAGCGCTGCACCGCCGGCTCGCGGATCCTCGTGGAGCGGGCGATCTACGACGAGTTCGTCGAGAAGTACGCGGCGCAGGCGAAGCGGGTCAAGGTCGGCTACCCGCACGACCCGAAGACCGAGGTGGGCGCGCTCGTGCACCCCGAGCACTACGACAAGGTCGTCTCGTACATCGAGATCGGCAAGACGGAGGGTCGCCTGGTCGCCGGCGGCGGCCGGCCGGAGGGCTTCGACACCGGCAACTTCGTCGAGCCGACCGTCTTCGCCGACGTGCCCGCCGATGCGCGGATCTTCCAGGAGGAGATCTTCGGCCCCGTCGTGGCGATCACGCCCTTCGACACCGAGGAGGAGGCGCTCGCCCTCGCCAACGGCGTGAAGTACGGCCTCGCCGCCTATATCTGGACGAACGATCTGAAGCGCGCACACAACTTCGCGCAGGCGGTCGAGGCCGGCATGGTGTGGCTCAACTCGAACAACGTCCGCGACCTGCGCACCCCGTTCGGCGGCGTCAAGGCCTCCGGGCTGGGGCACGAGGGCGGCTACCGCTCGATCGACTTCTACACCGACTCGCAGGCGGTGCACATCACGCTCGGCGAGGTGCACAATCCGACCTTCGGCAAGCAATAGCGCGTTCCGTCTCGCCTCCCTCGCTCGACGACCGGGCCATACCGGTCGTTGAGCGAGGAAGCGAAGCGACCGAGACGAAACGCCCCCGACCCACGAATCACGCAGAGCAAGGACGCTGACATGACCTCCGACAAGACCCTCACCTCCTCCGGCTTCTTCGTCTCGCAGGAGGCGCCGATCCTCTCCGGCAACCCGATCCCGACTCCGCAGGCGTCGCCGCCCGACATCCTCCGCTGTGCCTACATGGAGCTCGTCGTCACCGACCTCGCGGCATCCCGGACCTTCTACGTCGACGTGCTCGGGCTGTACGTGACAGAGGAGGACGACGAGGCGATCTACCTCCGCTCGACGGAGGAGTTCATCCACCACAATCTCGTCCTCCGACAGGGGCCGGTCGCCGCCGTCGCCGCCTTCTCGTACCGCGTGCGCACGCCGGAGGACCTCGACAGGGCGGTCGCCTTCTACGAGGAGCTGGGATGCCGCATCGAGCGCCGCCCCGAAGGCTTCACGAAGGGCATCGGCGACTCGGTGCGCGTCACCGACCCGCTCGGCTTCCCGTACGAGTTCTTCTTCCAGACCGAGCACGTCGAGCGCCTCTCGTGGCGCTACGACCTGCACACGCCGGGCGAGCTCGTGCGCCTCGACCACTTCAACCAGGTCACGCCCGACGTGCCGCGCGCGGTCAACTTCATGCAGTCGCTCGGCTTCCGCGTCACCGAGGACATCCAGGACGAGGAGGGCACGGTCTACGCCGCCTGGATGCGCCGCAAGCCCACGGTCCACGACACGGCGATGACCGGCGGCGACGGCCCGCGCATGCACCACGTCGCCTTCGCGACGCACGAGAAGCACAACATCCTCGCGATCTGCGACAAGCTCGGCGCCCTCCGCCGCTCGGACGCGATCGAGCGCGGTCCCGGCCGGCATGGTGTGAGCAACGCGTTCTACCTCTACCTGCGCGACCCCGACGGGCACCGGGTCGAGATCTACACGCAGGACTACTACACCGGCGACCCCGACAACCCCGTCGTCACGTGGGACGTCCACGACAACCAGCGCCGCGACTGGTGGGGCAACCCCGTCGTCCCGTCGTGGTACACCGAGGCATCCCTCGTCCTCGACCTCGACGGCAACCCGCAGCCCGTCGTCGCCCGCACCGACACGTCGGAGATGGCGGTCACGATCGGCGCGGACGGCTTCTCGTACACGCGCCCCGGCGATGGGGCCGACGAGCTGCCCAGCTGGAAGCAGGGCGAGTACAAGCTGGGCGCTCAGCTCTAGCCGGTCGGGCGTTTCGTCTCGCTTCGCTCGCTCAACGACCGGTGGCGATCGCCGGTCGTCGAGCGGAGGCGCGAAGCGCCGAAGACGAAACGCCCCGGCCCCGTGGCTCGGTCGTCGAGCGGAGGCGCGAAGCGCCGCAGACGAAACGCCCGGAGCCGACGAACAACAGAAGGAGGAACGGATGCTGTCACCCGAGCAGATCGCCGCGATCGCCGACGAGCTCGCCGAGGCGGACCGCACGCACGGTGTCATCCCCCGGATCACCGCCCGGTACCCCGACGCGACGGTGGAGGACTCGTACGCGATCCAGGGCGTCTGGCGCGACAAGAACCTCGCCGGGGGGCGCACGCTCGTCGGCCGCAAGATCGGCCTCACGAGCAAGGCGATGCAGCAGGCGACGGGCATCACCGAGCCCGACTACGGCGTGATGTTCGACGACACGGTGTACCGCTCTGGCGCCGACATCCCCGTCGACCACTTCTCCAACGTCCGGATCGAGGTCGAGCTCGCCTTCGTCCTGAACACCCCGCTCGAGGGACCGGGCTGCACGCTCGACGACGCTCTCGGCGCGATCGACTACGCGGTCCCCGCGCTCGAGGTGCTGAACTCGCACATCGAGCTCGAGGGCCGCACGATCGTCGACACGATCAGCGACAACGCCGCCTACGGCGCGATGGTGCTCGGCACCGTGCACAAGCGTCCCGACGAGATCGACCTCCGGTGGGTGCCCGCCCTGCTCTACAGGAACGGCGAGATCGAGGAGACCGGGGTGGCCGCCGGCGTGCTCGACCACCCCGCGACGGGCGTCGCGTGGCTCGCGAACAAGTTCGCCCAGCACGGCGCGCGTCTCGAGGCGGGCGAGATCATCCTGGCAGGGTCGTTCACACGCCCGATGTGGGTGTCGCGCGGCGACAGCGTGCGCTGCGACTACGGACCGATGGGAGTCATCGAATGCCGCTTCGTCTGACGCCGACCTTCCGTGCGGCGCTGGCATCAGCATCCCGTCCCCTCGCGGGGATGTGGGTGTGCTCGGGCAGCCCGCTCGTCGCCGAGATCTGCGCGGGCGCCGGGCTGGACTGGGTGCTCATCGACATGGAGCACGCCCCCAACGGCCTCGAGTCGGTCGTTTCACAGCTGCACGCCGTTTCCGCCTACCCCGTGACGGCCGTCGTCCGCGTGCCGATCGGCGATGTCGTCACGATCAAGCAGGTGCTCGACCTCGGCGCGCAGAACCTCCTCGTGCCGATGGTGTCGTCGGCGGAGGAGGCCCGCGCCGTCGTCCGGGCGGTGCGATACCCCCCGCGCGGCATGCGCGGCGTCGGGTCGGCCCTCGCCCGCAGCGGTCGGTGGAATCGTGTCGACGGGTATCTCCAGGATGCCGACGCCCACGTCTCGCTCTTCGTGCAGGTCGAGACCGCGGCCGGCGTCGAGGCGGCGGCGGAGATCGCCGCCGTCGACGGCGTCGACGGCGTCTTCGTCGGGCCGAGCGACCTGGCCGCGTCGATGGGCGTTCTCGGCGAGCAGACGCACCCCGACGTGATGGCGGCGGTCCGCCGCACGTTCGACGCGGTGAAGGGGGCGGGGAAGCCGGTCGGCGTCAACGCCTTCGATCCCGCAGTGGCCGACGGGTATGTCCGCGACGGCGTGGACTTCATCCTCGTCGGCGCGGATGTCGCGCTCCTCGCGCGAGGTTCGGAGGCTCTCGCCGCGCGGTTCATCCCCGGCGGCGCCGACGCCGCCCGCGCCTCCTACTGACCCACCCTCCCGCGGCGGCGGACGCGGGCGCGCGGCGGCGGGCGGCTCAGACCCAGCCGCGCCGCACGGCCTCGGCTCCGAGCTGGATGCGCGTGGCCACCCCCGCCCGCTCCATGAGCTCGGCGACGCGGCGCTGGACGGTGCGCACCGAGATCCCCAGCTGGGTCGCGGCCGCGGCATCCGTCAATCCCAGCAGGAGCAGGTTGAGCAGGTCGCCGTCGACCGGGTCGTCGGCCCGGTCCTGGATCGTGCCGCGGGAGGCGATGAGGGTCGGCGCCTGCTTCCACGCCTCCTCGAACATCGCCATCACGAGATCGAGCAGCCCGCTCGGATGCACGAGCAGCCCGCCGGCGACGCGCCGCTCGCCGCGGGAGTACATGGGGATGAGCGCGAGCGACGAGTCGGCGATGAACAGACGCGTCGGCAGGCTCGGCAGCACCCGCACCTCCTCGCCGAGCGGCTCGAGTTCGCGCACGGCGTCGACGAACCCGGGCCGGTCCAGCACCCCCGCCTCGGCGACGACGCGATAGCGCACGCCGCGCGCGAGGGCGAGGTCCTCCTCGACGTTGTCGGCCCCTGACATGATCGCGACGTCCTCGAGCACGAACACACGCACCTGCTGCTCGGCCGACGCCTGGAGCTGGCCGAGGCGCTGGACCACGGCGTCGGGGCCGAAGACGACCTCGACGACGTCCGGCGCCGCGCGCTGCGCCGCGCCTTCGCGGTAGAGGTCGCTGAGGTGCACGAGCGCCTCGTGGCCCGCCGCAAGCTGCCGCTCGCGCTCGCGCAGGATCGGGCGCATCGCGACGGCGGGAGGGGATGCCACGACCCGGTCCGGCGACGAGGCGAGACGCGCGATGAGTCCCAGCTCCTCGAGGTCGTCGACGACCCGTCGCGCAGCACGGACGGACAGCGACGACTCCGCGGCGATCTGTGCGAGATCGGCCGAGGGCAGCACGAGCAGCAGGCGATAGACGGCGGAGTGGTCCTCGCTCAGTCCGATGGCCTCGAGCATGGGCACCCCCTCGCTGTGCGACGATCTCTGGCGGATGGACGTCATGGCGCTTCTCCGCCATCACTCTAGGCCGCTCGTCGGCGACAGTGGAGAGGACGCTTCTTCGAGAGGTCCCTCCCCATGCATGAACTCCCTCCGTTCACCCTGCGCCGCGCACGCGCCGTCACGGCAGCCGTCGGCTGCGTCGCGATCGCCCTCGCCGGCCTCGGACTCGCCGCCCCCGCGAACGCCGCCCCTGCAAACGGCGCCCCGCCGAGCGAAGCGGCGACGACGACCCCGCCCACCCGCGCCGACGAGCACACCGTCACGCTGATCACCGGCGATCGCGTGCACGTGACGACGCTTCCCGGGGGCGAGCGGGTCGTGGATGTCGAGACCGCCGTCCCGGGTGCGGGCTACCGTACGCTGACGGTCGACGACGAGCTCCTCGTCCTCCCCGACGGCGTCGAGGAGTATCTCGCGGCGGGTCTGGTCGACCGGGATCTCTTCAACGTCAGCCGGCTCATCGAGTACGGCTACGACGACGCCCGCGTCGACGCGACGCCGGTCATCCTCGAGCTCGCCACCGGCCCGAGCACGTTCGCCGCGGAAGAGCCCGTCCCCGGCATCGAGGTCGGGATCCCGCTCGAGAGCATCGGCGGTGCGGCGGCTCAGGCAGCGCACGACGACGCCGCCGCGACCTGGTCGGCGCTCACGCACGCCGACGGCCCGACCCCCTTCGGAGCCGGACCGGCCCTCGGCGGCGGGATCGAGGCGATCCACCTGGACGGCAAGGTCGAGGCGACACTCGACTCGAGCGTGCCATGGACGGGCGCCCCCGAGGCGTGGGCGCAGGGGTTCACGGGCGACGGCGTCACCGTCGCCGTGCTGGACACCGGCTACGACGACACGCACCCCGACCTCGCGGGCCGGGTGCTGCCCGACTCCGCGAGCTTCGTCCCGGGCGAGGAGGTCGCCTGGGACCCCAACGGCCACGGCACCCACGTGGCATCGACGATCGCCGGCACGGGCGCGGCCGGTGGCGGCGCGCAGCGCGGCGTCGCAGACGGCGCCGACCTCCTCGTCGGCAAGATCCTCGACGCGACGGGCGAGGGACAGGACTCCTGGGTCATCGCGGGGATGGAGTGGGCCGCCGAGCGCGCCCCGATCGTGTCGATGAGCATCGGCTCGATGAGCCCGTCCGACGGCGCAGACGTCATGGACGAGGCCCTCAACCGCATCGCCGAGCAGACCGGCGCGCTCTTCGTCGTCGCCGCCGGGAACTTCGGCGCCCCCGAGACCATCGGCTCGCCGGGCGCCGCCCGTGAGGCTTTCACGGTCGCTTCGGTCGACGATCCCAGCGGCTCCCTGTCGTGGTTCTCGAGTCAGGGTCCGCTGACGCGCTCGGGCGTCCTGAAGCCCGACATCGCGGGACCGGGGAACGACGTGACAGCCGCGCGTTCGGCGGATTCGGCCGGCGAGGGCCCCTACATCGCGATGAGCGGCACGTCGATGGCGACCCCGCACGTCTCCGGCGCTGCCGCGATCGTCAAGCAGCAGCATCCCGACTACACGGCAGCGCAGCTGCGCGCGGTGCTGGCGAGCTCCGCGAAGGACCTCGGCCTCACGTCGTATCAGGCCGGCGCCGGCGGACTGGACGTCGCCGCGGCCGTCGACGCCACTGTGGTGGCCGCGGGATCGGGCGACTTCGGCCTGCTCTCGTGGGGTGAGGATGCCTCGCCCATCGAGCGGACGATCGAGTACACCAACCGCGGCGCCGCCGAGGTCACCGTCGATCTCGCACCGACGCTGCAGGACTCGACGCCCGGCGGCGGCGGTGGAGACTCCGCCGGCGCGCTGACGCTCGAGACGACGACGCTGACGATCCCCGCCGGCGAGACCCGGTCGGTCACCGTGACGGCCGATCCCTCCGCGGTCGCCCCCGGAACGCAGCACACCGGTGCGCTCGTCGCATCGATCGGCGGCGCAGCCGTCGCCCGCACCGCTCTGGGCCTCCTCGTCGAGAGCGAGCGCTACGACCTGACGCTGACGGCGACGGGCTTCCACGGCGAGCCGGTCGACACGATCGCCGTCGTCTACAACGCCGACACGGGCGACTACGACTTCGTCTGGGTGTCGGGCGAGCGCACCGTGCGACTGCCCAAGGGGCGCTGGTCGGTCTCGACCTACGCCGAGATCGCGCGCGAGGCCGACACGATGACGAGCGTCTTCCTCGGCGACCCCGACGTCATGCTCGACAGCGATCAGACCGTCGCGCTGGATGCGCGGACCGCCGAGCAGGTGTCGGTGGACGTCGGAAAGACCGGCCTGGAGCAGCTGGTCCGTCGGATGGACTCGTCGGTGATCGGCTTCGAGAACGGGATGCTGGTCGCCACGTGGGTCGACGAGCTGTGGGCGCAGCCGCAGGAGGCGTCGGACGCCGTCGCCTTCGACTTCACGACGCGCTGGCGGCTCGTGCACGACCGGCTGACGGTCACGGTCGGGAAGCACAGGCTCGACGTCATCCCGCAGGCCGGCGCCACCCCGTTCGAGGGCGACCTCAAGGCGACGGTCGTGGACGCGGGGATCGGCACGCCGGAGGCGCTCGCCGCGGCCGGCGTGGCGGGCAGGATCGCGTTCGCGACGCTCTCGCCTGAGCTCACCCCGACGCAGCAGACGGCGAACGCGGCCGCCGCCGGCGCCGTCATGCTCCTCCTCGCGAACGACGCCGACTCCGAGTTCAGCACGTGGGTCGGGGCCGAGGACTTCACGAGCCTCGCGCCCATCCCCGTCGCCGGGATCAGCGGCGTGCAGGGAGGCGTGATCCGGCAGGAGATCGCCCGCCACCCGGCGAAGGCGACCGTGCACGGCGAGCCCTACTCGTCGGAGGTGTGGGACCTCGCGCGCTATGCCACGGACGCCGTGCCCCAGGACCTCCGCTACCGGCCCGGCGACCTCGCCCGCGTCGACACGACCTTCTACGGGCACAAGGGCGACCTCGTCGGCGAGCTGCGCTGGGACCGCAAGCCCACCGGCTCGTACGGGTTCGGTCTGCCGGTCACGACGCAGCGGGGTATGGAGCGCACCGACTGGATCGACCCCTCCCTCGACTGGTACCAGCAGGCTTTCACGGTGCACGGCGGCTGGGAGGTCCGCGACGTCCCGCGCAGCTACGAACCGGGCCAGCACACCGAGACGTCGTACTTCGGGCCGATCGTCCGTCCGTTCGTCGGTGAGGGCTTCTGGGCGCCGGCTCGCGTCTCGGCGGGGCTGTCGATCAACATCCCCGCGTGGGGCGACGGAGGCGACATCCGGCACACGGGGACGATGGATGTCTTCAGCCCGGAGCCGACAGCATCCATCTCCACCGACCTCTACCTGGACGGTCAGCTCGTCAAGACCTCGCCGTTCCCCGACACCAACTACTGGGAGACGCCGGACGGCACCAGCGACGTGCGCGTCGTCACGACCGCGACGCACGACGGCAGCGTTCTGCCGTCCTCGACGAAGACGGTCAGCGACTGGACCTTCCGGACGACCGGAACCGCCGACGACTGGTCCAACCGGTTCCTTCCGATGCTGCAGGCCTGGTACGACGTCGACCTCGACGCGACGGGGCTCGCCGGCGCCGGACGCAAGAAGGGGGCGGGCGTTCCCCTCGCGCTCGAGGTGGGACACGTCGCGGGTGCAGAGGACAGCGCCCCCGTCACCACGACGAAGCTCGAGGTGCGGGTCGCGGGCGGTCAGTGGGCGACCGTCCCGCTCGAGCTCGAGTCGCGCGACACCTCCGGTCCCGGCGAGGCGCCCGACGGCATCTTCGCCGAGGGGCGCGCCTACGTGGCCGCCTACTCCGCGCAGCTGACGGCTCCCGACGCCGGCGGGTGGCTCGACCTCCGGGTCACGACGGCCGACGAGGCCGGCAACACGCTGACGCAGGAGATCGAGCGCGCCCTCGAGATCGCGCCGGCGAAGGGCGCCAAGCCGCGCCGCTGACCCCGGCCGGCCCGCGTTGCCCGGCGATCACCTCCCCCCGGGATCGCCGGGCATCCGTCCCGAGAGGCCGACCGGAGCGGGGCGCCGGCGGACACTGTCAAGTGTCCGCCGGCGCCCCTTCTTCATGACATCGTGGACAGCATGAAGAGGGATGTCTCCGCCCGCATCGTCCTGAGCATCACCCAACCCGCCGACCTCGTCTTCGCCATCGCGGTCGCGCGTCAGTACCAGCCGAGCGAGGAGCGGTTCGCCGCATCCGTCGACGGCAGCCCCGTCGACGTGCACGAGCTCTCCGACGCGCACGGAACGCGATTGCACCGCCTCAGTGCGGGCACGGGAGAGCTCGTCGTCGAGTACTCCGCCTCGGTCGAAGGTCAGGCGCAGACCGATGCCGCGAGCGAGACCGACCTCCTGGTCTACTCCCGCCCCAGCCGGTACGCCGAGTCGGACTCGCTCGCCCCGACCGCCGCAGCAGAGTTCGGCGGCATCACCGGGGCGGCCGAACTGCTCGCGTCGGTCTCGTCGTGGGTCGGGACGCAGCTCGCGTACGTCTCGGGGTCGTCGCTGCCCACCGACGGCGCGGTCCGCACGCTCCTCGCGCGTCAGGGCGTCTGCCGCGACTACTCCCACCTGAGCGTCGCGCTTCTGCGGTCGCTCGGCATCCCCGCCCGCCTCGCGGCGGTGTACGCACCGGGGCTCGCCCCGATGGACTTCCACGCCGTGGCCGAGGCGTGGGTCGACGGCCGCTGGTGCGTCGTCGATGCGACCACTCTCGCCCCGCGCCAGACGCTCGTGCGCATCGCGACGGGGAGGGACGCCGCCGACACGGCGTTCCTCAACGTCATGTCGGGTCGGGCCGACGTCGTCGACATCACCGTCACGGCCATCGCCGACGTGCTGCCGGGCGACGATCTGAACGAGCTCGTGTCGATCGCCTGACCCTCTCGGCGCGCGGGGGCGGTGGCCCCGCCGCCGTCCGGCATGGGAGCCTGGACGTATGAAGAAGTGGATCGTCCGATTCGCGACGCTTTACGTGTTCAACCTCGCCGTGCTGCTCGTCATCGACCTGCTCGTGGCCGGGGTCTCGGTCGGGTGGGGCGTGCTGTGGGCGGCCGTCATCCTGACCGCCGCGGTGCTGTGGGTGAAGCCGCTCATCGCCCGGTGGTTCACCGGCATGGCCGCCAGATCGGCCTCGCAGCGGACGAAGGCGGGAGAGTGGCTCGTGCGAGCGGGGATCGTCTTCCTCGTCGAGCTTCTCGTCTGGATCCTCGTCGTCATGCTGTCGGGGGTCCAGGTGCGGCATCTCGTGCTCGGCTACCTCCTGCCGCCCCTCTTCCTCCTGATCGCGTGGTCGATCTACGCGGCGATCGACGACCGGCTCGAGGCGCGCGCCGGCGACCTCTACGATCGGGCGTCCGTCGGCATCGGCGGCCGGAGGACGGATGCCGCAACCCCCGTCGCTCCCCCGCCGGCCGCGCCGCGCGCCGGCCGCGAGGAGCTGCAGGACGGGCTCACCGCCGAGCAGCGCCGCATGCTCGACGAGCTCGGCTGACCTCGGCACCGTTCCCGAACCCACACCTCGGCCGGTCCCCGACCTCGTCGAACGGTGGGCCTGTCGATCCGGTCGCCCCTCGATCGTCATCACGGTGTCGCAACAGAATCCGGAAGGAATGACACCATGCGCTACACCCTGCTGCTGCACTACCCCGAGATGAGCGCCGCCGACCTCGGCCCCGAGGCGCTCGCCGAGGGCATGCGCGAGTTCGACGAGTACGCCAAGGCGCTCGATGCGGCCGGCGTGCTGCAGTCCGCCGAAGTCCTCCAGCCGTCCGAGCTGACGACCACGGTGACGGCGGCCGACGGCACCCTCCGCGTGCAGGACGGCCCCTACGCCGACACGAAGGAGCAGCTCGGCGGCACGTTCGTCATCGAGGTCGACGACCTGGATGCCGCGATCGGCTGGGCCGGCAGGGCGCCCTCCGTCGGGTGGGGCGCGGTCGAGATCCGTCCCGTCGGCACGCGCTTCGTCGACGGCGCCTGGACGGCGTTCGACTACCGATGACCGACGCCGTGCGGGCGCGGGCGGTCGCCGAGCGCGCCGCCCGCGACTCGTACGGCCGCCTGCTCGCCCTCGTCGCCGCATCGACCCACGACATCGCCCTCGCCGAGGACGCCCTCGCCGAGTCGTTCGAACGGGCGCTGTCGACGTGGCCGGGCAGCGGCATCCCGGATAATCCCGAAGGGTGGCTGCTCACCGTGGCCCGCAACCGGCTCCGTGACCACTTCCGCTCCGCGGCGCAGCGCACGAGCGTCCCGCTGGACGAGGCGCTCGCCGCGAGCCTGTCGGAGGAGACGGATGCCGAGGCGCTCCTCGCCCGCCTGGAGGCCATCCCCGACAAGCGCCTCGAACTGCTCTTCGCCTGCGCGCATCCCGCGATCGACCCCGCGATCCGCCCGCCCCTGATGCTGCAGACGGTGCTCGGCTTCGACGCGGCCCAGGTCGGCCGCGTCTTCGCGGTCGAGCCGGCGGCGATGGCGCAGCGCCTGGTGCGGGCGAAGCGGAAGATCCGCCGGGCCGGGATCCCGTTCGCCGTGCCGACGCGCGCCGAGATGCCTTCGCGACTTCCCGCCGTGCTCGAGGCGATCTACGGCGCCTACGCCATCGACTGGCTCGATCAGGCGGAGGCCCCGCGCGACTCCGCGGCCGACGAGGCGCGGTGGCTCGCGGTGCTGGTCGCGAGCCTCCTCCCCGACGAGCCGGAAGCCTGGGGGCTGGCCGCTCTCCTGACGTTCGCGCAGTCGCGGGCCCCGGCCCGGGTCGTGACTCCGTGGCCGCCGCTCGACCGACAGGATCCGCGCACTTGGGATGCCGACCTCATCGTGGAGGGCCGCCGGCTGCTCGGTCGCGCGTCGGCGCTGGGCCGTCCTCTCGGACGGTTCCAGCTCGAAGCGGCGATCCAGGCGGTTCACTGCGATCGGGCCCGGACCGGCGTGCTCGACCTCGACGCGCTCGTGACGCTCTACCGCGGCCTCGTCGCGATCGCGCCGACCGACGGCGCCCGCGCCGCCCTCGCCGCGGCCGAGGCACGGCGCGACGGCTGACGCCGAGGCATCCTCCTGCCGTTTCGCATCGGCGCAAGCCCCTCCCGGCGACCGCGCCGATCCCGCAGGCTGAGACGATGAGCGACGACGACAAGCAGATCGCAGACGACTTCGACCGCTCGGTCAACATGACGGCGAGCGAGCTGGAGAAGTGGCTCGACACCGACGAGTCGAAATCGGTCGGGCAGAAGGACGGGGGCGGCGAGTCGGTCGGGCACGGATCCGGTCGACGAATCGTGAAGCTGCTTCGCACGAAGAAGGCCGACCTCTCCGATGCGGATTACGACCATATGAAGAAGGTGAACGGCTACATCGCGCGGCACTCGGCGCAGCGGCCCGACGGCGACGTGTCCGACACGCCGTGGCGGTACTCCCTGATGAACTGGGGCCACGATCCGCTGAAGTGAGCGCGGGCCGCCGAGTCCGTCTCGCGAGCCGCCCCGTCAGGATCGCTACACTGGCGCACAGTCCGGAGGGAGCCCCAGTGAACGTCACGACCGTCCTCGCCTTCGCGGTCGCCGCGGCCGTCGCGATCGCCATTCCCGGCCCGACCGTGCTGCTCGCCCTCGCCAACGGATCCCGCTACGGCGTGCTGCGCGCCACGTCCGGGATGCTGGGCGCCGTCGCCTCCGACATCGTGCTCGTCGTCGCGGTCGGCGTGGGCCTCGGAGCCCTCCTCCTCGCGAGCGAGACCGCCTTCACGGTCGTGAAGTGGCTGGGTGTCGCCTACCTCGCATTCCTGGGCGTCAGGATGCTGTTCGCTCGCGGCGCGCTCCTGCACGGCGACCCCGCCGCCGACCCGAGAGGGCGCCCGAGCGCGCTGTTCACGAAGAGCTTCCTGGTCGCGGTGACCAACCCGAAGGGGTACCTCTTCGTCGGCGCGCTCCTGCCGCAGTTCATCGTCGCGGGGGCCCCGCAGCTCCCGCAGTACCTCGTGATCGGCACCGTGTTCTGCGCGCTCGACTTCGCCATCATGTTCGCGTACGCGCTCCTCGGCTCGCAGGCGATCCGCCTGCTCAAGAAGCGCGGAGCCGTGTGGATCGAACGGGTCTGCGGAGGCGTGCTGCTCGCGCTGGCCGCGTGGCTGGCCTCGGCTCGTCGCGCGACGGCGTAGACCGCGGCACGCCGCTCCCCCGTAACAATCCGACGCGCAGGGGCGCGGCATCCATCCCCTCGGAGAGGATGGGGGCACGCCGTCAGCACGGCGTCCCACCCGACCCCTGGAGGCTTCCCGTGTCGCGTTCCTTCCTCCGCTCCGCCCTCGTCGTCTCGACGGTCGTCGCCGCTCTCGCCCTCGCCGGGTGCGCCTCGGGCTCCGGCTCGTCGGACGAGACCGCCGGTGCGGACGAGGGCTGGGTCACGCCCGGCAAGCTGACGATCGCGACCGGCGAGCCGGCGTACTACCCGTGGGTTCTCGACGACGCGCCCGAGAGCGGCGAGGGCTTCGAGGCCGCCGTCGCCTACGCCGTCGCCGAGCAGCTCGGCTTCGCCGAGGACGACGTGGTATGGGTGCGCACGGGCTTCGAAGAGGCCATCGCACCCGGACCCAAGGACTTCGACTTCAACCTGCAGCAGTTCTCCATCACCGACGAGCGCAGGCAGTCCGTCGACTTCAGCTCGCCGTACTACGAGACGACGCAGGTCGTCGTCACGACGGGGTCGTCGCCTGCGGCCGACGCGAGCTCGATCGCCGATCTGAAAGACCTCCTCATCGGAGCGCAGACCGGCACGACGAGCTTCACGACGATCGAGTCCGTCATCGAGCCCACGCAGGGCGCGCAGGCGTTCAACACGAACGAGGACGCGAAGCTCGCGCTCGAGAACGGCCAGGTCGACGCGATCGTCGTCGACCTCCCGACGGCGTTCTACATCGCGGGCGCCGAACTCAGCGACGGCGTCATCGTCGGCCAGCTGCCGAACCCCGAAGGTGTCAGCGGCGATCAGTTCGGTCTTCTCCTCGCGAAGGACTCGTCCCTGACGGAGCAGGTCTCGGCCGCCGTGGACGCCCTCCGCGAAGACGGCACGCTCGATGAGCTCGCGACAGAGTGGCTCGGGGGCGACGACACCGCCCCGCTCCTCGAGTGACGGCGGGAAGACGACGCACGCGCGGCGCCCGGCCGACCGTTAGCCTGGCGCGATGACCGTGGCACCGCCCACCGCAGCCGCCGCCCGCGGCGTGAGCGACATCGAGCTCGAACGTCGCGCCTACCGAAAACGGCAGGGCACGAAGTCCGTCGTGATCAGCCTCGTCTCAACCCTCGTGCTCGCCGTCATCGTGTGGGTGACGCTGCTCAACACACCCGGGTGGGACGCCGTCCGGCAGATGTTCTTCAACGGCGAGATCATGCTCGCCTCGCTGCCCCGCATCTGGCAGGGCTTCCTCCTCAACCTCCAGGTGCTCGCGGTCTCCGCGGTGCTGGTGCTGATCTTCGGCATGCTGCTCGCGACTCTGCGCACCCTTCGCGGGCCGGTGTGGCTGCCGCTGCGCGCCCTCGCCGCCGGGTACACGGATCTCTTCCGCGGGCTGCCGCTGATCATCGTCCTGTACCTCGTGGGCTTCGGCATCCCGGGTCTCGACCTCATCCCCGTGCGCCTGCCGTTCGCTTTCTGGGGCACCGTCGCGCTGACCCTCACCTATTCGGCGTACGTGTCGGAGGTCTTCCGCGCCGGCATCGAGGCGGTGCATCCGTCGCAGCGTCAGGCCGCGCGCTCGCTCGGGCTCAGCCACGCCAAGACCATGCGCCTCATCGTCGTGCCGCAGGCGATCCGCAAGGTCACGCCCGCACTCATGAACGACTTCGTGGCTCTTCAGAAGGACGTCGGCCTCATCTCGGTGCTGGGAGCGGTGGATGCTGTCCGCGCCGCCCAGATCGAGACCGCCAAGTACTTCAACTTCACGCCGTACGTCGTCGCCGGCATCCTGTTCGTGCTCCTCGCCATCCCGACCATCCGCCTCACCGACTGGTACACCGCCCGCGTCCGAGCCCGCGAGCAGATCGGCGGGATCGTGTGAGCGAGGTGCTGCGTCTCGCCGACGTGTGGAAGGCGTTCGACGAGCACGAGGTGCTGCGCGGGATCGATCTCGCCGTGGCGGAGGGCGAGGTCATCGCGCTCATCGGCGCCAGCGGCTCGGGCAAGTCGACCCTCCTCCGCACGGTCAACCTCCTCGAGCCGATCGACGACGGGCGCATCCTGCTGCGCGGCGACGACATCAGCGACCCGCGGGTCGACCCCGACGCCGTCCGTGCCCGCATCGGAGTCGTGTTCCAGCAGTACAACCTCTTCCCGCACCTCACCGTGCTCGGCAACATCACCCTCGCGCTCCGGCACGTGCACCGCCTCTCACGTCGCCAGGCGGATGCGGCGGCCCTGGAGCTCCTCGGGCGCGTCGGTCTCGCCGACAAGGCCGCCTCCCACCCCGACAGGCTCTCGGGCGGTCAGCAGCAGCGGGTCGCGATCGCCCGCGCCATCGCGACGTCGCCGGATCTGCTGCTCCTCGACGAGATCACGTCCGCCCTCGACCCCGAGCTCGTCGGCGAGGTGCTCGATCTCGTCAGGTCGCTCGCCGACGACGGCATGACGATCGTGATGGCGACGCACGAGATGGCGTTCGCACGGGATGTCGCCGATCGCGTCGTCTTCCTCGATGCGGGGCGCATCCTCGAGCAGGGACCGCCCGCCGAGCTGTTCGGCGCTCCCCGCGAGGAGCGGACACGGGCGTTCCTCGCCCGATTCACGGCCTGAGGGCTGGGGCGGGCGCGGTCACGCCCGGACGGCGGCCTGCCAGCGACGGTGCTCGCGCACCGCGAGAACGGCGAGGATCCCCCAGACGCCGATGTCGTCGGTCAGTCCGAGGGGTCCGAGGACCACCTCGGGAATGAGATCGATCGGGGCGAACGTGTAGACGACGGCTGCGATCGCAGCGATCCACGTCGTCGGCGCGACGTGGTGCTCGCGGTGCGTGACCGCCTTGAGGAATTTCCACCACATGCGTCCAGTGTGCGTGCCGGCTGCGGCAGGCGGGCCGTCGATACCGAGCCGTGACCAACCGCTCGGTCCACTCTCAGGGTCCGGCGCGCCGGTGAGCCCGAGTCAGCAGTCAGACCACTCGATGACATCGTCGCGCGGCGCGGCGAAGACTTCGGGGACGGCTTCGTCCTCGATCAGCGTCCGCTCGACGAAGACCGGAACGCCCGGGCTGATGAGCACGGCGACCGATGACGTGGGGCGGTAGGTGGGGAGGTCGACGATGCCGCCGCCCGCGTGGACGGCCTCCTTCAACTCCGTGAGAACGGCATTCTCGTCGGCGTCCTTCGGCAGGCGATGGACATACTCTCCGATGATCAGATCGATGGCGTGCACCTGGTCCTCCTCTCCGAAATGCAGGACCCGTTTGCTCCGGCGCCTCCGACGCTACGCCGGGGCGGGTTACGGCCAGGCCACGGGCGGACCTCGCCCGATCCACAGTTCGGAAAGCGAGCGGCCACGTCGCCTCCGATCCGGGTCCGCCGCGTCGCCGACCGGCCGCTCAGAGCTCCGCGGGACCAAGTGCCCTGGTCATGTGCGCGCACGGCAGCAGGCTCGAAGGGAACGAAGGAGCCGCCGATGCTCGAGAAGTCTGTTCCGGACGCCCTCACCACGCCGTCCGGCCCGCCCGAGAGTCGTCGTCGGACGCTGGTCGTCGTGGCGGCGTTCGCCGTCGGAGGGCTGGTCGCGTTCGCGAGCCTCCTGGGGCTGTTCGCACCGTGGCCGTATCGGCAGGAGACGGCGGACTGGGTGCTGCAGGGCCGAGGACAGGACCTCGGCAACCTGCTCGCCGTCGCGGTGCTCATCGTCGGCGCGCTTCGGATGCGCTCCGGTTCGGCTGCGGCGCGGCAGGTCGTCGTCGGGAGCCTCCTCTACTTCCTGTACGCCTACATCGTCTACGCCTTCGCGCTCCACTTCGGGCGCCTGTTCCTCGTCTACGTCGCCGTGCTGGGACTCACCGTCTACACCCTCATCGTCGTGCTGGTGGGAGAGCGCGGCCGCCCGGTCCTCCCGTCCGGCGTCGCCAGGACCTTCGCCGCGTGGGTGCTGATCTGCACCGGGGCCGCCTTCGCGCTGCTGTGGCTGAGCGAGGTGCTTCCGGCGACGATCACCGGAGAGGCGCCGCCGAACCTGCAGGTCGCCGGGCTGATCGTCAACCCGATCCACGTGATCGACCTGTCCGTCGTGCTGCCGGGCATGATCCTCGTCGGCGTGCTCGCTCTGCGGGGCAGCGAGATCGGCTCGTTCTGGCTCCTGCCGATCCTGGTCTTCTCCGTCCTGATGGGAACCAGCATCGTGGCCACGATGGTGCTCACGCTGCTGTCCGGGAACACGGCCGCGATCGCGCCCCTGATCCTGGTGACCGCCGTGGTGGGGGTCAGTCTGGGCGCGGCGATCGGCTGCGTCCGGGGATCGCGCGCCGGCGCTGTCGACCCGACGAAGACGAGGCATTGACCCTCACACTGTGTCATCGTCGAGCGTGGTCTCCACCATGTACACCATCGGAGAGTTCGCGGCACTCGGGCGCGTGAGCGTGCGGATGCTGCGGCACTACGACGCGATCGGACTCCTCGTGCCGGCCGACGTCGACGCGCGCACGGGATACCGCCGCTATGCGCCGCAGCAGCTCGCGCCGTTGCTGCGGATCGCGCAGCTGCGCGACCTCGGGTGCGGGCTCGACGACGCCGCAGAAGTGCTCCGATCGGCCGACGAGAGGGATGCGCTCAGGCGCGTCCTGGAGCGTCGCCGCGCGGATCTGCTCGCGTCGCTCGCCGTGGAGTCCGCCCGCCTCGCCCGGGTCGACGAACAGCTCCGAGACCTCGAAGAAGGAGAGCACAAGATGACCACTGTCACCTACCGCCGGCTCGAGCCCGTCACGGTCTACGCCGCGTCGGGCGTCGCACCGGGCGGGGAGAACATCCCGGCGACGATCGACAGCATCCTCCCGCCGCTCCAGGCCGCGCTCGAGGCGTCGGGAGTCGACTATCGCGAGCCGGGGATCTTCTGGTACGACGCGATCGAGGGCACCGAAGACCTGCGCGTCTGGGTGTCGTGGATCGCGGGCGGCGACCCGGTGCCCGGCGACGGCTGGGAGGTCGTCGCGCTGCCGGGAGTGGAACGAGCAGCCGTCAGCGAGTACCGGGGCGAGATGGCCGGGATCGGGGAGGCCTGGCACCGGTTCATGCAGGACGTCGTCGGCGACGGAGCCACGTTCGCCGGGCCATGCCGGGAGGTGTACCTGCAGGCCGACGGTCCCCAGTCCACCTGGGTCACCGAGCTGCAGCAGCCGGTCGCCTCCGGCTCTCGCTGATCGTCTGAGCCCCGGGGCGGGGGGTTCCCGCGTCGTGAAAGAGCGATGGATGCCGTCGCCCCGAGCGCTCCCGAGCGCTCGGGGGACGCCCCGCACAGCGCGATCGCCCTCCCGCGCCGATCCGATCGCGTCCTGACTCCGAACAAACCCTCGAGCCCTCGGCTCGCGGAGGGGGGCAGCGTGACCAGGACTGTCGGACGGTGGAAGTTCCTCGCGCTGTCGGCGCTCGCCGGCGTGATCAGCGGCGTCGCGTTCCTCGCAGCCGCCGAGCTCGTCGCCCTCCTCGTCGCGCGCGAGGCCAGTCCGATCCTCGCGGTCGGCTCGTTCGTGATCGACGTCGTGCCGCAGCCGCTCAAGGAGTTCGCGATCTCGACCTTCGGCGAGTACGACAAAGCGGCTCTGCTGGCGGGCCTCGGCCTCGCCGTGGTGATCGCGTCGGCGATCGCCGGCGTGCTGCAGTTCCTCCGGCCGCCGCTCGGACCGGTCGCGCTGGCCGTCGCCGGGGCGCTGTCGCTCGCGGCGATCGTCACCCGGGCGGGAGCGAGCCCGCTCGCCTTCCTCGCCCCGGTCGCCGGCACCGTCGTCGGGTCGTTCCTCCTCGTGGCGCTCTGCCGCCGGCTGCGGCGGTGGGAGCGGTCCGCGGCGCCGCGAGCCGGGGCGGCTCACTTCCTGGACGCCAGGGACGACGACGCTTCCGACGCCGCCCACGACGCCGACCCCGGTGGGGAGCGTTCTCCGCGCGGGATCGATCGGCGCGGATTCTTCCTGCTCGCGGGCATCGCCGCGGCATCCGCCGTCGTGGTCGGCGTGACCGCGCGAGCGGTGAGCATGGCGACCTCGTCGGTCGAGGCGATCCGCGGCGCCCTGCGCCTGCCCGCTCCGCGGACGACCGTCGCGGTGCCGGAGGGCGCCGAGCTCGGCATCCCGGGAATCACGCCGCTGTTCACGCCGAACGAGGATTTCTACCGGGTCGACACAGCGCTCACGGTCCCGACGATCGATCCCGGCACCTGGCGGCTCGTCGTCGACGGCATGGTCGACGAGCGGGTCGAGATCGGTTTCGACGAACTCGTCGCCATGGGGCTCGACGAGTACGCGATCACCCTGACCTGCGTGTCGAACGTCGTGGGCGGTGAGCTCGTCGGCAACGCCCGGTGGCTCGGCGTGCCCGTGCGCGACATCCTCCGTCTGGCGGGCCCGCAGTCGGGCGCCGACATGGTGCTCTCCCGCAGCGTCGACGGGTACACCGCGTCGACGCCCCTCTCGGCGCTCACCGATGACGGGCTGGACGCGATCCTGGCGGTCGCGATGAACGGCGAGCCGCTCCCCCTCGAGCACGGGTTCCCGGTGCGGATGGTCGTGCCCGGCCTCTACGGATACGTGTCGGCCACCAAGTGGCTCACCGAGCTGAAGGTCACGACGTTCGCGCAGGACGAGGCGTACTGGACGCCGCGAGGCTACAGCGCCGAGGCGCCCATCAAGTTCTCCTCCCGGATCGACACCCCGAAGATCAGCAAGCCCGTCTCCGCGGGCCGGATTCCGATCGCCGGCGTGGCGTGGGCGCAATCGGTCGGCATCGAGCGCGTCGAGGTCAGCATCGACGACGGCGACTGGCAGGTCGCGACGCTCTCGAACCCCATCAACGCCGACACGTGGGTGCAGTGGTTTCTCGAGTGGGACGCGACGCCCGGCACGCATTACGTCACCGTGCGGGCGGTGAACAAGAAGGGGGAGCTTCAGATCCAGGAGTCGGCCCCGATCGCCCCGGATGGATCGACCGGCTGGCAGCGCTCCCTGATCTCCGTTACGTGATCGGGATGCCGCGGCATCCACTCGCTACGATCGGCGGGTGGGATTCGAAGGACTCGACCGCGACGCCGTCTCGTTCTACGCCGAGCTTCGCGGCGACAACACGAAGGCGTGGTGGCAGGCCAACAAGGCGCGCTACGACTCGGCGGTCCGCGGGCCTTTCGAAGCTCTCGGCGCGGAACTCGAGCCGGAGTTCGGCGCGGTGAAGATCTTCCGTCCGTATCGAGACGTCCGGTTCAGCGCCGACAAGACCCCGTACAAGCTGCACATCGGCATGGTCACGCAGGCGACCCCGGCGCACTATGTCCAGCTGAGCGAGGACGGGCTCATGCTGGGCGGCGGCGTCTACGACGTGCCGCCCGTGGCGCTGGCTCGCTTCCGCGAGGCCGTCGACGACCCGCGCACCGCCGAGGACCTCGATGCGCTGCTCGCGGAGCTCGGCGGCGCAGGCTTCGCGCTCTCGCGCGAGGACGCCCTGAAGACCGCGCCCCGCGGCTACCGTGCCGATCACCCGCGCCTGGACCTGCTGCAGCTCAGACGACTCGCGATCGGCAGACGCGAGGCCCCCGCCGAGTGGATGTGGACGCCGGACGCGTACGACATCATCGCCGACGACTGGCGGACCATCTCCACGTGGTGCGCCTGGCTGGCCGACACCCTGGGCGCCGAGCTGTTCGAGGCCGCACAGGCGTCCAGGCGCGGCCGCGGCGACCAGCGGTGACGCCCTCTACGCTGTCGCTCGCACGGAAACCTCGATGAGATCCGCGGAAATCCTCGGCGATAGTGTCCTCTTCGAAGGGCGCCGTTCGTTGATCACGTGAGCGACCCGCTCGGGCCGCGACAACCGAGGAGCCACGATCTGGCCCTCGCCCCGACAAGAGGAGACGCACGTGCCGAAGTATCTGATCGCATTCAACGACGAGTGGGTGCCGCCGCACACTGCCGACCAGCTGACGGCGAAGAGCGAAGCCTCGCGCGCCGTGCTCGCCGACATGGAGGAGGCAGGCGTCTTCCTCTTCGCCGAGGGCGGGATCGACGCATCCACGGCGGTCTTCAGCGTCGTGAACAGGGACGGGCAGCCGGTCTTCACCGATGGACCGTTCGTCGAGACCAAGGAGCACCTCGGCGGGTTCACCGTCGTGGAGGTGGCCGACGACGAGGCCGCGCGCTACTGGGCCGGCCGTCTGGCCGTTGCCCTGGACTGGCCCCAGGAGGTGCACCGGTTCCCCTCCGGCCTCGACGACATCATCGAGAGGCACGCGGCTGAGAGCGAGTGACGCGGGGCCGTGGCGGAATCGGCCGTAGACGAGGCGATCGCCCGTGCTCACCGCGAGGAGTGGGCGCGGCTGGTGTCGGGGCTGGCCCGTCGCTTCGGTGACCTCGATGTCGCCGAAGACGCAGCGGCCGAGGCCATGGTCGCCGCCGTGGAGCGGTGGCCGCGCGACGGCATCCCACCCAACCCGGGCGCGTGGCTCACCACGACGGCGACACGCAAGGCGATCGATCGACTGCGTCGCGAGTCGCACCGCGATGTCAAGCAACAGGCGGCATGGATGCTGTCAGACGACTCTCCCCCCGAGCCGACCGGCCCCGTCGAGGACGACCGGCTCCGGCTTGTCTTCACCTGCTGCCACCCCACGCTGGCGGTGGAGGGCCGGGTCGCGCTGACCCTGCGCCTCCTGGGCGGACTGACCGTCGCTCAGATCGCGAACGCGTTCCTGGTGCCCGAGGCCACGATGGCGAAACGGATCACTCGGGCGAAGGCGAAGCTCAAGGCCGAGCGCGTTCCCTTCCGCGTGCCGTCGGCTGCCGACGTCCGCGATCGCCTGTCCGGCGTGCTCGCCGTGCTGTACCTGATCTTCAACGAGGGCTACCTCGCCACCGCCGGCGACGACGCCCTCCGCGTCGACCTCACCGAGGAAGCCATCCGCCTGTGTCGCCTCCTGCGCGAGCTCCTTCCGGATGAGGGCGAGGTGACCGGGCTCCTCGCGCTCATGCTGCTCATCGACGCCCGGCGTCCCGCGCGGGTCTCCCGCTCCGGCGAGCTCGTGACCCTCGAGGAGCAGGACCGCGGCGCATGGAACCGCGCCCTGATCGACGAGGGCCGCAGCCTCGTTCGCGAACGGATCGCCGCCGTCGCCGCCGGCGCGCGGGCACCCGGGCCGTATCAGCTGCTGGCCGCGATCAACGCGGTCCACACCGCATCCCCGTCGGCGCGCGACACGGACTGGTCGCAGATCGCCGCCCTCTACGACCGGCTGATGGCGATCGACCCCTCCCCGATCGTGCGGCTCAACCGCGCGATCGCGATCGCCGAGCTGGACGGCCCCGAGGTCGCGCTCGCCGACCTCGATCGTCTCGGCGAGCCGCTCGACGGGTATCACGCCTACCACGCCGCGCGGGCCGATCTGCTTCGACGGGTGGGGCGAGGGGATGCCTCGCGCGCGGCCTATGACCGCGCCATCCAGCTCGCCGGCAACACCGCGGAGCGGGCCTATCTGACCCGCCGTCGCGACCAGCTCGCGTGACGCTCGCGCCGAGGGCGCACCTATTCGTGGCGCTCGGCGGGTCTGATCGTGTGGGTCGGGTAGTCCCAGCGACGGACGACGCGCGGCGGCTCGGGTTCGTCAGCCCTGCCTTCCTGCTCGACCACGCCGGGGCGTGGCGCCGGGACCCGCACGGCCTTACTGCTCTTCCCAGGAGACTGCATCATCGCTCTACCTCCTGAGGCGACGATGCGCCGCCCGGCGGGCCATGTCAAGGGAGCTCCTCGTGGCTCCGCCCGGAGGCCGGGAGCCGCTACCCCGTCGCCCAGACGGCCCAGACGATCAGGACCGGCTGGAGGAACAGCCGTACGAGCCGGGCGCGGTCGGTCCGGAGCATCGGCGCCGGGCGACCCGTCCGCCACTGGTGGACATTCCCCGGGAAGACCGCGGCGAAGAACGCGGCGACGAGCCAGCCGACGCTCCGCTGGCGCGGGATGGTCGCCACCGCGCCCGCCAGCATCAGCTCGGCGACGCCGGAGCCGACGACGATCGCGTCTTTGTCGAGACCGGTGACGCGGGTCGACCAGTCGGGCACGACGATGCGGTAGCCGCGCCTCCCCCACGTCAGGTGCGACAAGCCCGCGGCCGCGAGCAGCGTCACGAGCAGCCATCGCGCCACGGCGCGCCAGGGTGCCATCGGATCCGCGGGCGCCTTCACGCCTCGACGCTACCCCCGGAACGCCGGGCACGTGGAGGTGATGGAGCAGTACGATCAGCCACGTCTGGGACATCTCGCGATCGCAAGAAGGAGGAAGCGGATGTCAGAACGCGACGAGGCGGTTCGGCTCGCCATCTACCACGGCTTCGCGGAGTCGGGTGCAGCGCCGTCGCGGACGCAGCTAGCCGAGTCGCTCGACCTCACCCATGAGGAGGTGGATGCCGCGATCCGCGCGCTCGCGGCCGCTCGCCACCTCGCGCTCGGCGCCGGCGGCGCCATCGTTCTCGCGCACCCGTTCGCCACCCGCAACTTCGGCTTCTCCGTCATGGGTGAGAACGTCATGTGGTGGGGCGGCTGCGCCTGGGACTCGTTCGCGATCCCGAACCTCGTCACCGCAGAGCCCTCCGTACTCGTCGCGACCACGTGCCCGGGCTGCGGGAGTCCGCACGCCTGGACCGTGACGAACCAGGGTCCGCCCGAGGGCGACCAGGTCGCGCACTTCCTCACCGATGTGCACCACATCTGGGACGACGTCATCCACGCGTGCGACAACCAGCGCATCTTCTGCTCGCACTACTGCGTCGACCGCTGGCTCGAAGCGACCGGCAACGTCAAGGGCGCCGTGTTCGACCTCGCCACGCTCTGGCGGCTGGCGGCGCACTGGTACGACGGCCGGCTCGACTCGCCCTACCGCCGCCGCGAGCCGGACGAGGCATCCGCCTACTTCGCCTCGGTCGGCCTGACCGGCCCGTTCTGGGGCAACTGACGTCGGCCTGAACCGCGACCGACGCTGCTCGATCTCTCGGGCCTCGGGGTGCGGTTGACGTCGACCGACTATGACGCGCGGGGCGCGAGCACGGACGCATCGATGTCCTCGATCGTCGCCGCCCCGGTGATGGCCATGACCTCCGCGAGCTCATCCCGCAGAATCCGCAAGACGCGCTCCACCCCATCCGCGCCGCCGGCGGCCAGACCCCACAGCACAGGGCGACCGACCAGCACGCTTCTGGCCCCGAGCGCCAGCGCGCGCAGCACATCGGCGCCTGAGCGGATGCCGCTGTCGGCATAGATCTCGATTTCCGACCCCACCGCATCGACGATCGAGGGAAGCGCGTGAGCAACCGGCTGAGACGATCGGAGACCCTGACCGGCGTGGTTCGAGACGATGATGGCGGCCGCACCGCTGTCGCGAGCGAGGAGTGCATCCTCCGGCCGAATGACCCCCTTCAGGATGAGCGGCAGGTCGGAGAGTCCACGGAGCCATTCCAGATCCGCCCACGTGACGCCGGCGTCGGGAAAGGTGGAGCCGAACGGCTTATCCCGGTAGTCGCGCACCACGTACATCGCATGCTCGTCCGAGCTCCATCGCTGGAAGAGCTCCGCCATCGCCTCTCTCATGGGCCGAGGGAAGGCGGGCATGACCGGGAGATCGACGGTCAGGCACAGCGCGGAGGCGCCCGACGCGACGGCCCGCGCGACCACGTCACGCACGACCTCCCGATCCCGTACGCAGTAGAGCTGTTGCCAGTAGTGACCGGGGGCGACCGCTCCCACCTCTTCGGGCGTGCAAGTGCCGTTCATGCTCAAGGTCGTGATGGTGCCGGCGGCCATCGCCCCGCGCGCGGTCGCGACCTCCCCTTCCGGATGCACGAAGCTCGAACCGACGAACGGCGCGGTGATGATCGGCATCGAGATGCGATCACCGAGAACCGTGACGGACGTGTCGACATCGCGTACGTCGACGAGCGCCCGCGGGCGAAGGTGGATGCTGCTCCACGCGCCGATGTCATCGTGAAGCGTCTTCTCCATGCCCTTGTTGTTGACGAAGTCGCGGTAGGGCGCCGGCATCACCTGCTCGGCGACGGCGCGGACCTCGTCGACGTCGAAGAGATCGTCAACACTCGTCATCGTTGTCGTCATCGGTGGTCTCCTTCGAGCTCGCCGGCAGCCATTGCGCCGACGCGTCGGAGTGTAGCCACGACCGGCGGATCGCCGTAAGCGAATTTTCCGCGCCGAGACTCAGAGAAGCGCAGCCGCAGCTCGGAGGCCCTCGGCATCCGCCGAAGCCCAGCGCGTCACGATGCGTCGGGCGCGCTCGGCCTCCACGCCGGTCAGCCGGGCGAGGAGCGGTCGCACGACGTCCACGGTGAGCGGCTCGATGAGCTCTGGGATGCGGGCGTCGCGGAGGAACCCCTCCATGCGCGTCAGGTCGTTTCCGCTGAGTGTGTCCACCTGGCCCTGAAGGAGCACGATCGCGGCGAGGCGGCGCTCGAAGACCGGTGTCGCCCACAGCTCCGACGCGAGCGCGGTGATCTCATCGTGCTGGAGTCCGCGATGTCGACGGAGCGCGTCGCGCACAGTACCGCGGACCGCGCCGACGGAGGCGCCGTAGACCCGCAGCCCGCCCACCGACGCATCCCCGTCCGCCCAGGTGCGCCACTCCGATGCCTCGGACCGCAGCGTGCGGTCGATGAAGGCAGCGGCCGGTGAATCCACGTCACCATCCTCGCTCTCCGGGCCGTGACGTCGGCACGGACAGCTGACACGGCGGCCGGGCGATGGCCTCGGGCAGTACCCGATGCCCCATGGGGCACCACCTTCCGCGCCCTCGCATGAAACGCTCTAGCATCTGGTTATGGAGGCTTCCGACGGGAGCGACGTCCGGCTGATCTGCCTGAAGTGCGGCGAGAAGAACCCGCAGACGGCGGACTTCTGCTGGAAATGCGACTCCTATCTGGGATGGGACCGCGGCGGGACCACCCTCGACGGCGTACCGCTTGCGGCCGATGCACCCCACGTCCTCGAAGCGGCGCCGATCGCAGACGACCGCGCCGGCACCGGCGCGGCCGGCCCGGGCGGCGAGTCGGATCCACGGGAGCCCGCGGACGAGGCATCCGCTCTCCTACCGCCACCGCCACCGCCGCCGCCACCACCGCCGCCGCCACCGCCACCGCTCCCAGCTTCCGCCGAGAGGGTCGCGGCGGATGCTGGACCTCCGCCTCAACCGGTGTCCGGCGCCGATCACGGGGCGTCGCGGGCAGATCCGAGTCGCGCGGCGCCGGCGTCGCCCCAGCCGTGGCAGCCTGAGGCTCTGCAGCCCGAAGTCGGAAGCCGTGGGCTCACGATCGAGGTGATCCCCGGATCGACCGCGACCGCAACGCTCGAGGTGCGCAATCCGTCGACCGTCGTGGATGGGTACGTCTTCGCTCCCGTGGACCCGCCGCCGTGGCTTCTCGTCACTCATGACGACGCCCACCTGATGCCGGGTGAAGCCCGCACCGTCACCGTCGCGTTCGGCACCCGTCCCGGCGGGATGATCGTCGCGCAGCGCCTGCAGATGACCCTGGCCGTGCGGTCCGAGGACAACCCGGCCATGGCGACCGAGGTCGAGGTCGCGATCACGGTGCCGCCGCAGGGTCCGACGGCATCGATGGAGGTGACGCCGAGCCTCCTTCGGCTCGACGATGTCGCACTCGGCTCGTTCCGGGTCCGACTGGACAACCGGCTGGCGAACTACCCTCAGCGCTTCGCTCTGCGCGGTCGCGATCCGGAGAAGGCGGTGCAGTTCTCCTTCTCGCCCTCGATCGTCGAGGTGGGACCCGGACAGCTCGTCGAGGTGGACGGGTTGTTCACGGTCCCGCCGATCCGGCACGGTGAGGAACTCAGCCGTCAGCTCACGATCCTCGCGGTCAACGACGCTACGGAGATCACCGCGATCGTCACGCTGTTGCAGCGCCGATCTCCCGCCGAGCCGTTCGTGCCGATCGGCCTGGAACTCGCGCCGAGTCGTCTCTCGATGATCGACGACAGCATCGCGGATTTCGACGTGCGGATAGACAACCGCAACGGAAGCACGCCCCGGACGCTCGACCTGCACGGGCGGGACCCCGAGGATCGGGCACGCTTCGCGTTCACGCCCGCCCACGTCGTCGTGCCGGCCCGCGGAGAGGTCGTCGTGCGGGGAAGGATCAGCGTGACGCCTCCGCCCGCCGGCGAGTCGAGGTCGGTGTCGTTCTCCGTGGTCACGTCGGACGAAGGGCGCGACGTCGAGGCCCCGGGGACCGTGGAGGTGACGTCGTCGCCTCCCGCACTGCGCACGGCCACTCTGCAGATGGAGCCCGCAGTGTTGAACATCCGCGGCGCTCGGAGCGGGGCGTTCCGCTTGCAGATCGACAACCGCCGGAGCGCACGTCCGCTCGACGTCGCCCTGGCGGGTCATTCGTCGGACGGCGCGGTCGAGTTCCGCTTCGTCCCCCCTCACACGCGGGTGGAGCCGCACTCCGTCGGCTCGGTCCGCGTGGAGGTCGAGGCCGCCCGCACACCCGCCTCGGAGACGAGGGCCGCACAGCTCGTCATCACCGCCCGGACCGACGAGGGCGCGATCGAGGCGTCGGCGACCCTCGTGCAGTCGCGAACCGACCGCCGTCCGATTGCCAAGGTGATCCTCGTGCTCCTTGGCTCCGCGCTGATGGCGATCGGGACGTTCTCGCCCTGGATCGCCGGCGACAGATACGGCGAATTCATCGGGATGCTGTCGTCCCCGAACTGGTCGGATGTCCCGCTCCTCGTCGCCGCGGGAGCGCACGTGCTGATCCTGCTGGTCGTGCTCGGGGCGCTGTTCGGCCTCACGGGGAGATCCGGGAGGCTCATCCGCGTCTCGGCGGTGTTCGGACTTCTTGTGGCCGTCGGCTTCGCCGTCTACACGTTCGTCGCGAGCGGAGGCCCGGAGAACGGGGGCTCGGTGGAGCTCGTGACGGGATTCTTCCTCGTGTGCGCCGGCGCCGTGCTGGCGTACATCGGCGGCCTCTTCGCCCGACCGCGTCACTGAGGCGTCCGCCGGGAGGTCCCGGGCTCCCGCCGTCCGAGCGAGGTCGCCGGGTGACGCCGGCCGCGGCCGCCGCCCTACTCGACGGGCAGCCGCTCGCTGGGCCCGAGCCTCAGGGGTCGGCCGTGCCCGAAGAGGACGAGCCGCGGTCGGAGCTCCGCCAATCGGCGGCGCGAGTCGTCGTTCAGCCGCGGATCCAAGGTGGACAACGTCGGCGGCCCGGTCACCCGCCGGATGTGGAAGAAGACGTCCCCGCATAGGAGCACTCGGTCCTCCTCTCGCCACAACGCGATATGCCCAGGGCTGTGGCCGGGCACTTCGAGGACGGTGAACCCTGCCACTTCCTCGCCCTCGCGCAACGCGCGTTGAACAGCGCACGCCTGGGGTTTCGGCATCGTTCGGCCCATAAGGCGCGACAAGACCCCGGGCTTCATCTGCGGCTTACCCGTCTCGATGGCCCGCCGGTCGGCGGCACCGGCCCACAACGGAATGGACAGGGCATCGCAGATCGCCCTGCTGGATCCGAAGTGATCAGGGTGCGCATGAGTCACCACATGTGCCTGCACAACTCGGTTCGCGACCTGCCGCAAGATCCGCTTGCGCGCCCAGACGGTGCCCGCATCGACGAGGAGATCCTCGACGAGATAGACGTTGAACAGGTGTGCCGGATGGCCGTGCAGCTGGTAGACCCCCGGAGCGACTTCGCGCATGACGGCATCCCTTCCGTTTCTGCCAACCCGCTTCGGCGATGTCCGGCGTGTGCGTTCTGAACGTGCGGGGCTGATCTCACAGCCCCTGAACAATCGGCAACGACTCCCGCTGGGACGAATATCCGCCTCAGTTCCGCCCGAGGTCAAGGCATGGGCGCGCCGGCGAGCGGCGGATGCGATGCCGAGGTGCTCGGCGCGCTCGTGGCCTCGGGCGGCGCTTCGGGCGCGTCGGCCGCAATGCCCTGTCGGGCGGCGGCTGGTCACGAGCACCGGGAGTCGAGGTCTCTACCGAGCGCCTCGCCACCGGAGTACCGTCTGGCAGGGGCCGGCGAACAGCGACAGGAGGACGAGATCATATTCGAGAATGCACGAGGCGCTGCGGTGGTCGCCGCGTCCGATCTGGCCCGGGCCCGGTCCTTCTATGAAGGAGTGCTGGGGTTGACGGCGAACGACGAGTTCCCGGATCAAGACGAGGCGGTGTTCTACGAGCTGGCAGGGACGCCGCTCATGGTCTACGCGACGTCGTATGCGGGAACGGCGAAGAACACCGTCTTCGTCATCGAGACCGACGATCTGGCCCGAGACATGGCGGCCCTGCGCGGCAAAGGTGTGGAGTTTCTGGAGTACGACTTCCCCGGACTCAAGACCGTCGACGGGGTCGCCGAGCTCAGCGGAGAGAGGTCCGCGTGGTTCGCGGACAGCGAGGGCAACATCCTCGCGCTCAGCGAGCGCACCTGAGTCGGAAGGTCACGCACGTTTCAGCGTCGACCACGATGGTGCGCGCGCGACGCCCAGAGGATTGACGTGCGGCTTCACGCGGGATTACCTGTCGGTGTGACGGAAAACGTGCGTGAGTGGATGGACCGATACCTTCAGGCATGGAACACGAATGATCCCGACGACATCCGCGCCCTCTTCACCGAGAACGCGACGTATGCGGGTGGTCCATTCGATCCGGAGCCGTGGATCGGCCGCGAGGGCATCGTCACCGCGTGGCTCGAGCACCGCGACGAGCAGGGCGAGTGGACGTTCGAGGGAGAACCGCTCGTCGCCGCGGACGGAGTCGGCATCGTCCAAGGGCGGACCGAGTATGCCGATGGCCATGTCTACGCGAATCTGTGGGTGATCCGGTTCGCCGAGGACGGGCGGGCGACCTCCTTCCTCGAGTGGTACATGGAACCCGGTCCGGTCCGCAGCGATCAGAGCGACTGACGCCGTCCCCCCTCGACCCGCGGACACCGCTCATAACTGCGGACCTCGAAGTCCTCGGGTCGACCTACGCGAGCACGAGGCCGTCTTCACGGTCGGTCGCGACGCCCCTTGTGCGGCAACGGAGCGAGTGGAATAGTTCGCGCTGGGGGAAAGAGATCTTCGCCGGCGCACCGGGAGGATGCGGGCCTGGGCGCGACGACGAGCGGGAAGACCTGGGGGTCTGTCGATATGCCCGGTCCTATCGTCCATCTGCAGAACGTGCTCGCGCTGCCGTCGTATCTCCGCGAACTGGGCGGCGATCGCGGCGGAGAGATCGCGCAGCTGCTCCAGAGTGATCCATGCAGTCCTTACGCGAACTTCGGCGCGCAGGGCCCGGACTTCCTCGTCTTCTCGCTCAAGGAGTACGGCACTCCGCTCGATGAGTTCGCCAACTTCCTCTTCGGCGTGTACGACGCGCTCGAACCGCTCATCGACTTCTACGAGGCGGTGATCGAGCCGGTCGAGGATGCGATCGACGATGCGATCACCGCCGTCGACCAGGCCCTGTTCGACGGGCTGCTGACGCAGATCGGCGACACCGGGACGCTTCTGACGTCGGCTCTGCAGACGCAGCTCGCGGCCATCGTGACGAACAACGTCGACCTCTTCTACGGCTTCTACCCCAAGGTGCAGCAGGGGAAGCCCGAGAACGAGTGGTACTGGTTCGACACGTGGCACTACCGCAAGACCGGTGAGTTCGCCTCGACGATGTGGAAGATGGCGCAGGGCGACGACGATCTCATGCGCTACGCCGTCGGCTACGCGAGCCATATCGGCGGCGATGTGGCGGGGCATCCCTTCGTCAACGCGATCGTCGGCGGTCCCTATCGCTCTCACTGGCACCGTCATCACCTCGTCGAGAACTGGATCGACGCCTACGCGCGCAAGACCGTGCCGGACTCGAAGCGGACGAAGAAGTGCCTGCGCCTCACCTCCGACGACACCTACCTCGGCGACGCCATCTCGGGCAGCTACTACTACCGGCTGTGCGAGTTCCCCGACGGTGAGCTGCCGGGCAAGCTCGCCGATCTGCTCGTGAAGGCGGTGGATGCTGTCTACACCGGCCCAGACGTGCCTCCCGCCCTCAACCAGACGGACTTCGACACGACCTACCGGCTGTGGCTGCTGTGGTTCGAGCGCGCCACGACGATCGGCTCTGCCCAGAAGCCCACGCCCGTACCACCGCCGGGATCGGCGAGCGTCTCGCTCTTCAACGACTACGCCAGCGGAGTGCCGTCGTTCCCTGGCGGAGGCGGCGGAGGCGGCGGCGGTGGCTTCAGCGTGCTGGACATCTTCGCGGCGATCTTCGGCTTCATCGGCTGGCTCATCGAGACGCTCGCCTACACGGTCACCTGGATCATCACGCACTCGATCGACATCCTGACCCTCCCGGTCACCGAGGCGCTCGCTCTCGTGAAGTGGCTGCTGTACCAGATCCAGAAGCTCGTCTGGCAGGTCTACGAGGAGGGCCGCTTCATGCTCGTCCTCGGTGCGTACCTGTCACCGGAGCCGCGCGACTTCGCCCGCGTGCCCTTCGGGACGGCGTTCATCAACACCGCCGGCGCGCACCTCACCGGCGGGCCGGCGCCGTCGTTCGCGAACTACCCCCTCAAGCAGGAGTCGCACGGCCTCTTCGGGCCGATCGAGCACCATCTCACCTACCCCGGCACGCCGCGCGAGTTCGAGGCGACGGAGGCAGCCCCGACTGTGTTCTTCGGCCAGAACCCTGACGTCGTGCTGCACGGATTCCATCCCTGGAATCCGCAGGTCGAAGACCTGTACACGGCGAAAGAGCCGTACGGCGTAGGTCCGCAGTTCACGCATTGGACCGACAGCCAGACGTGGAATGCGCACCAGTTCGGCAGCATCCCGGCCTTCAGTGCTCGGCTCATCAGCGAACGCATCGACGATCTGCCGAACTTCAACCTCGACGCCGACCGCGGCCACGGCTGGAAGACGTGGCGAGCACGCAAACCCGACATCGACGTCCAGAACCCCGTCGACGTCGACTACATCTGAGTGACGGAATCGAGGTGACGTGATGCCTGACGACCCCAAGCCAGGACAGCCCGGCCACGGCGGCGAGCCGGGGGACGACGGTCCGTTCGACGCCGTGACCCGGCTGTACATCCGCACGAACGCAGCCGACAACGGCACCGAGCCCCTGCCCGCGATCCTGACGTTCTGGACGAGCCCCGACATCCAGATCGTGAAGCCCGGTGGCGGAGTCGGCGGTGAAGCGGTCCCGCTGCAGCTCAACCACATCAAGGTGACGGTCACGAACGGCGGCGGCATCCCCGCGATCGATGCGTACGTCGACGCATGGGTGGCGGATCCCTCGACGGGCATCTCGCCCGCGACCGCGTTCCTCGTCGGCGGCGACTACGTCACCGTGCAGGCGTATTCGACGGCGAATGTGCTGCTGCCCTGGACCCCCCAGGCGACGGATGCCGGGCACCGCTGCGTGGTCGCGCGGGTCTCGCTCATCGCGCCGTTCGACAGCTACGTCGACGGCACGGTCTTCGACGTCGTGGGCGACCGGCATGTCGCGCAGCGGAACATCCAGGTGCTGGAGGTCGCGCCCGGCGAGAGGATGTCGTTCCGGTTCCTCGTCAACGCCGGCGACGGCGGCCGCGCCCTCGTGCGGGCCCGCGAGACGACGTTCGAGATGGATGCCCGCGCCCTTGCGAAGCTCGGCGGCTGCGAGGGCGGGCTGCCCGCGACGATCCCGCTCGCCGACCTCGGCGTCCGCATGCTGACCTCCCGCGAGACCCTCGCCCGCCCCAGCCTCGCAACGGATGTCCGCGTCCCGCTCGGAGTGGCCCGGGCGGTCGACCGTGCGTCCCTCGCGGCCGAGGTCGGGGCCCGGCTCGACCCCGAGAAGGCTCGGTACGCCTCCGTGACGTTCGCCGTGTCACCGGATGACGAGGTCGGGCGACTGCACGCGTTCGACGTCGTGCAGCTCGATGAGCAGGGGACTGCCCTCGGCGGGCTCTCGTTCGTCGTCCGGGTGGTGTGACAGCTCAGTCACACGTCGGCTGCGGCCTGCGTGACTGCGGGGCGAACGTCGACGACGCGGATGAAATCTGATACCGTCCGCGGAAGGAGCCGGGGGACTCCTACTGCTCTGCGATCTTCTGCCGTCCACTCGGACGGAACTCCGTGCCCCTGCCGGAAAGGATCCAGCCTTGCCTTTGCGACATGACCTGCACCGGGCCTTGGTGCTCTCCGCCGCCACACTCCTGCTGGGCGGCCTACTCGCCGGCTCGACGCTTCCAGCGAGCGCCGCAGATCTGACTTCCGCATCCATCGAATTCAGCGCGCCGCCCGTTTTCTCTTTCGACTGCGACGCCGGCACAGCGGAGATCGATGGATTCCTCGTCGGTGGGAAGCAAGGCGACCTCGACGTCACCGTCCAGGTCTTTCGGGATGAGACCTTCCCGTCAGACGCCTTCATCTATACGCCGCCGGTGTCGCAACCTTTCCGTGTCCAGATGAGCATCCCGACGGATCGGCCGTCAGAGATCAGCGTGGTGGCGAACGATGTCACAATCTGGGGACCCGAAGACACTGACTGCACCTCACCGACGCCGGCTCCGGGAAGCTACTTCGGACTTGCGACATGCGGCCCGAACGGCACCGCGCAGGCCAGAGTCGGCTACCTCAGCGATGCCACGGACATCACTTCTGTCATGGTCAGTTACGGCGACGCAAGCGACGACGGGTACGACCTCCAACTGGGGCCCTTGATCAACGGCCAATTCTGGGCGACGGTTCCGATCCAGCGCGAAGGATTGACGCCGGTCTTCGTCAACGTTCAGCGCGAAGGCGGCGTCTACATGTATGAAGGCGACCGAGACTATTCGTTTCCCGAGAGGTGCGCCGTGTCTCGCCTTTCGGGACCGGACCGGTTCGCGACCTCGGCCGCGATCAGCAAAGCCTCGTTCGACCCCGGCGTGCCCGTCGCCTACGTCACCTACGGCCGCAACTTCCCCGACGCACTGTCGGTCGCGCCGGTCGCCGGAATCCAGGGCGGCCCCATCCTCCTGACCGAGACCGACACCATCCCCGACGTC
>NZ_SNWG01000003.1:0-50148 GCF_004362195.1 Microbacterium sp. BK668 | reverse complement strand
CCTACACGACCGGCGCGGTGTCTCGCCTTTCGGGACCGGACCGGTTCGCGACCTCGGCCGCGATCAGCAAGGCCTCGTTCGACCCCGGCGTGCCCGTCACCTACGTCACCTTCGGCCGCAACTTCCCCGACGCACTGTCGGTCGCGCCGGTCGCCGGAATCCAGGGCGGCCCCATCCTCCTGACCGAGACCGACACCATCCCCGACGTCATCAAAGCCGAACTCACCCGGCTCAAGCCCGCCAAGATCATCGTGCTCGGCAGCGCCGCATCGGTCAGCCCTGCCGTCCAAACCGCGCTCGACGCTTACATGGTCGCTGATTGACGAGATCGGGGCTCAGCTCACGCCGGACGGCGGACGACCGTGTACCGCTCGTGCTCCTCGATCGGCACGAAGCCGCGGGCGTCGAACATCGAGCGCGGGCCGACGAACGCCGCCGAGTCGCTTCCGTCGTCTTCCAGGTGCGGGTAGCCCTCGATCCATCGGGCACCCCGCGCGGCCCCGTCGGCGACCACGCGGTCGAGCAGCGCCGACGAGACGCCGTGCCGCCGGTAGGGCGGGGCGATCGTGAAGCAGGAGATGCCGATGATGGTGTCCGGCGAAGGACCGTCGGGCTCGGCATCCGGGTATTTCCGGTACGTCGATCGCAGCGACGCGTTGACCCACCCCGCCGGCCTGCCGTCGACGTACGCGAGGTAGCCGAGCGTCGCACCGGAGCGCAGGCGCTCCACCATGTCGGCGCGCACATCGCGCCACGGCCGCTCGGCGACATCGCCCGTGTGCGGGTGCAGGCAGTAGCACGAGCCCCAGTCCGGGTTGTCGGGGAACGCGTCGCGGTCGAAGAACCGCAGCCAGTCGTCGATGCGCTCCTCGGTCACCGGGCGAACCTCGATCGGCCCGATCGACGGCAGCCGCTCGGTCGGCCCGTCCTCGCGCACCGAGGCGTCGGCGAAGTTCCGCGCCCACAGCGCGAGCTCATCATCGGGGTAGGGCACGTCATGGGCGGCACGGACGTGCGCGACGAACTCGTCGACGAGGGCATCGGCATCCGTTCCCTCGAATCGCTCATCGCTCTGGAAGCACTCGATCCACATGGCGATCCATCCGTTCGCTGACTGGGAGTGGCTTCACACTAAAGGCGCCCCCCGACACCCAGCACCCGCTTGCGGCAATGTGGACGAACCGCCGATAGTGACCCGATCAACCATCCAGGGCTCGCCCGATCGGGCATCGCTCCTTGCACGTTCATCGAGCGCGGAGAACGTGCTCCGCCGCTGGTGGGTCGGCAGGATTCGAGGATCAGCCGATCCGCATCGGGGTGATTCGGATATGTCGGAGCACGTCGCCGCTGGGCCTGCCGCGAAGCCGATGGACCGCGGCCGTCCTTCCAGTGCGCGACCCCAGGAGCGGCAACCGCCCATGAGAGGGCTGCCCGCCGGCCCGCTCCAACTCCAGGCACTGGCAGGCAATGCTGCTGTCGCTCGGCTGATCGCCGGAACTGCCGGGCAGGTGGGGTCGGCTGCCGCTGCCGGTATGGAGGCGACGGCAAGCGCAGCAGCGCTCGAGGCATCGGCGCGCGCCGCACCGAATCGCGAGGTGTCGAGTCAGGTTCCGCACCCGTCGACGCCACCGGATCCCCGCCGATCGGCGGACACCACCGACCGCCCGTCCCAGCAGCTCACGAGCACGGTCGTACAGCGGGGCATCCTCGACGATGTCGCGGGCGGCGTGGCAAGCATCGCCGGGGGCGCTCGCGACAGCGTACTCCAGACCCTTGCCGGCTGGGCGCGGCGGATGCCGGGCTATGAACTGCTCTGTACGATCCTGGGTCGCGACGTGGTGGCTGGTACTCCTGTCCCCAGGTCGGCGGCGGCGATCATCAGTGGATTCCTCGGATTGATGCCGCGCGGCGAAGAGCTTCGCCAGCAGCTCCAGCAGTCAGGCGCGATCGATCGGGCCGGCGCATGGTTCGAGCAGGAGGTGCCGAAGCTCGGGCTGACGTGGGATCTGCTGAGGGGGTTGTTCTCGCGCGCGTGGGATGCGCTCAGCGCGACAGACCTGCTGGATCCGGAGGGCGCGTGGCAGCGCATCTCCCGGATCTTCGGACCGCCCCTCGCCCGCTTGCGCGACTTCGCGGTGGGAGCCGTGACGAAGGTGGCGGAGTTCGTGTTCGAGGGTGCGATGAGTATGGCCGGCGGGCTTGGGACGCAGGTGATGGGCATCATCCGGCAGGCCGGCGGCGTGTTCAACCAGATCCTCCGCGACCCCGTCGGGTTTGCCGGCAACCTGGTAGCCGCCGTCCGCGGTGGACTCGGCGCCTTCCTCTCGAACGTTGGCACCCACCTGCGTAACGGCCTCATCGGCTGGCTCACCGGATCGCTGGGCGGCATCATCCGCCTGCCGGCGCAGTTTGATCTGCGCGGCATCCTCGGTATGGCGATGGAGTTCCTCGGTCTCACCTGGCAGAACATCCGCACCCGCATCGCCGCGCTCATCGGGGAACGAACACTGGGCCTGCTGGAGCGCGGCGCCGGCATTGTGGCCGACGTCGCCCGCAACGGGATCAGCGCCATCACCGCGCGCATCGCCCAGTTCACCTCAGGCCTCGTCGACACAGTGCTCGGCGGCATCCGTGACTGGGTGACCAACAGCGTGGTCGGCGCGGCGATCACCCGGCTCCTGTCGATGTTCAACCCCGCTGGGGCGGTCATCCAGGCGATCATCGCCGTCTACAACACGATTCAGTTCTTCATCGAACGCGCTCAGCAGCTCGGCGCGCTGGCCAACTCGGTCTTCACCTCCATCGGCGCAATCGCCGCCGGCAGCATCGGCAACGCCGTCAATTCCGTGGAGCAAGCCCTGGGGCGGGCGGTTCCCGTCGTCCTCGGGTTCCTCGCCCGGCTGATCGGCCTCGGCGATGTCGCCACGCCCGTGCGGAACGTCATGACCCGGGTGCAGGGCGTGATCAATGCTGCCATCGACCGGGTCGTCGGGTGGATTGCCGGTATGGCCCGAAGGGTTACCTCCGCGGCGAACGGTGCCCGTGCCGGGCGGCCGACCGGGGAGCCTATGACTCCGCCTGCGCGAGGAGCAACTAACTCTCGGACGCCCATCGATCGAACGTTCTCGATGAGCGCGGTCGCGCATCACCTGAGGTTTCAGCCGCCCGATCGGCTCGTCATGGCTTCCTGGGAGGGCGACCTGTTGAGCAAGATTGACAACCGCCTTCGTGTCGCAGTCGCCGATCGAGACGAGGTCCAAGATCTGCAACGGATACGAGGCGCCGCGGAGGAACTCTTGAGAATTGCCCCGAATACGCCGCAAATCCAGATCGATCGACGGATGAACGCAATCATCAGGATGCTTGCCACGTACGGCGCTGATTACCGCCAGAGCGACCTAGACAGAAGTTTGCCTGCACCTACTAGCTTGCCCGAGAGCTCGGCCCTGCAGACTGAACTACGCGCTTGCGGAGTACGCCAGGATTTGATTTCGCGCATCATAAGCAATCTATCGATCAGTGGCCGAAGTCTCATAGCCGTCATCTTGGGACAGCGCCTTCGAAACGTTCACAACTACCGAACGGTGCTATCCCAGCTATCGACCGTCGGCGGAATTGGAGCGGCGGCGATGGCCATGAATGAAGCACTCCGACTGCTCGATGCGAGCGGGAGCGGCGCGAGGATAGAGTTTGAGCGGCAGGGTTATGGAACATCTGCGAGCAGTCGATATTATGACGTAGATCTCTCAACAGTGGACGCGGCGGGACGCATGTCTACTGCGTATCAGATGAAGGGGATCTACCTGAATGCCTTCCCGAACCAGCTCGCGTCTGCCGCAAGGCAGCTCGCCAACGCTCCTGCTCGCCGCAGGGCGATAATCATCGACGTCATTGACGCGACCTCCAGTCAGTTCGATCGGCATCCGAATAGTCGGGACGCGTTGACAGGGTTTCAGACCCGCTTCCCCGACTACGCGCTGCGCATCGGCTTCAATGCGGGGGCTCCAAAATTCATCAACTGGGGAGGACTACCGTGATCAGGACCGAGCGGCCAATCGGAAAATGGACAGTTCAGTTGCGCGGAAATTCCGAACCACAGGCTGCAGTTGAGAAATGCGTCCAGCTGATGATGCACATCGCGTCCATACTTGACGAACTGCAATTACTTCGGCCGGATACGATGATAGTAGACGGATGGATTAATGCGCGATCCGGCCGCTTCGCTGACTTCCCTGATTACGAGGCAACCCTAGCTGGCCCCGCCGATATTAAGCCAGTCGTAGGGGCGTTGCCAAAGTATGAAGTGATTCCGGCGACCGTGCTAGTGCGAGGCTCAACCGCGGTCAAAAGTAGCAGCGGTTACGTATGGGTTCGACGTGCGCTGGAATTGAGGGCCGATTCATCGGTCCTTTGCGCCGTTGAGATTGCTACCTATATTGACGTCTGGCTCCCTTATGATTTGAGAGGGTCTCCACAGGAGGAGGTTTACTCAATGAACGCGCCGCGACTAACCGAGGCGCTACGAGCGGTCAGACTGATACCGAATACGCAGGTCGAGAGCGATGAAGTGACGCCCTATGCAGTTGTCGGGCGAGTTTCACTCATGAATCACACTGATTCGGCTGGACGGGTGGTTCCAGTTTGGTTCGAGCCCGATTGATCCGCCTTCAGCCATTCGCCGGGTGAGAGTTTGCGGGCATGACTCTCCCGAAGCGCGAGATGAGCGTCTGGTACACGTAGTCCACGCCCTAGTACTGAGGCGTTGATTGGCCCGCGGATTGACGAAGCGTCGTGAGTCTCGCGGATCCGATCCGGCGGCCGGTGGCGATGTCTCGCCGCCCATACTGAACCCCGCATCGCGGTGCACTGACGAAGAAGCATCTCGCGGCGTCCGGCTGCCTGAGCGGGCGAAGCTGGATCGAACGGGGTCGACGTGACCCCAGCGACAGGGACGAGCGAAGAATCTCGGGACAAGCTAGAACACATCGCAGCGCCAGTATCCGCCTTCGCGAAACGACGGTGCGATCAGTTCGGTATCGCCGTGGTCGCGGAATCCGTACCCGAACACGATGGACTGCGTCACGAATCGCGTGGCGCCTGTATCACTGGCGGCTTCGATGAGGTTCCGCGTCCCCTCGATACGGAGACGATTGGTCTGCTCCATGTCGCGATGTCGCAGCGGCGGCTTCTTGAGTGAGGTGAGCTCGTGAATTACCGCGTTGAAGCGATGTCCTCGCGTCGCGTCACGCAACGCGTCGCGGTCCAGCACGTCGGCCACGAGGGGACGCGCCCCGAGCGACTGAGCGCGCTCCGCCGCCACCGGTGTGCGGGTGACCGCGAACACCTCGTGCGAGTTGGCGGTCAGCATCGGCACGAGGTAGCGACCAACCGCGCCGTCGCTCCCGCCAGCAGGACTCTCATCTCGCCTCAGAGGTCGATGTTGTAGGAGGTGAGGGCGAGGAGACGATCGTTCTCGAACTCGTAGATGTCGCACGACGCGACTGTCGACTGCTCTCCGTTGTCCCGGTAAACGGTGAGGGTGTCGACGACGACAGCGTCGCCCCCGTCGACCACGAAGAACCGGTTGCGCTCGATCTCCGTCCCCGCGAGCGCGGCAACCGTCGCCCGACATGCGTCGATCATGGCGTCGCGCCCTTCGATGGGGGCCGCACCCGGCATTCGCCACACCACCGCCTCAGCGATCTGCGAGAACGTCGGCTCGAAGTCATGTGAAGAGAACGCTGCGGCGAACTCGCGAGGCGACAGTGTCATGCCCCCTTCCTACTCGTGCCAGACCGTGTCGTCCAAGCAGCCGGCGGCCTCCGCATGCCGGACCGGAAGCGACCTCTGCAGCGGCGCGCACTCAATCCCACGCTTGGCGCGTTCATGGCACTCGTCAAGGGCGCCGACGTGGTCGAAAGCGCGCCGCTAGCGGGGCCAGGGCGGTCGCCGCCGGGAGCCGCCGACCGCGAGCGCCATCGGCGCTCCCCGGCCCAGACCGTGAGCTGTGATGAATCGCCGATCGTGGTGCCGTCGCGGCGGCGGGAGAAGGGCCCCCGGGGGTTGCAGTTGTGGTCTCTACGCGGGCAAGGTACCGCGGCCGGTGTTCGGCGTCTACTCGCTGGCGATGTCGGGCGTCCAGCGTAGACAGGGCGCATGGCTGACGTACTGATGTTCCACCACATCCTCGGGCTGACGCCCGGAATGCGTGATCTTGCCGATCGATTGCGGGCCGGCGGTCATACGGTTCACGCACCCGACCTGTACGACGGGCAGGTCTTCGACTCGATGGAAGATGCGTTCGCCTTCGTCAAGAGTGAAGCGGTTGACGTGGACGGGCGGGCGGATGCCGCGGCCGCTGACCTTCCGGAGAGGCTGGTGTATCTCGGTGTCTCGTCGGGAGTGATGCGCGCGCAGCGCCTCGCTCAGCAGCGCCCGGGCGCCGCGGGCGCGGTGCTGCTCGAGTCGGCGATCCCGGTGTCGGGCGAGTGGGCCTTTGGGCCGTGGCCCGATGGTGTGCCCGTTCAGATTCACGGGATGGACGCCGACGAGTTCTTCGCCGGCGAGGGCGATATCGATGCCGCGCGCGACATCGTCGCGGCAGCCGACGACGGCGAGTTGTTCACATACCCAGGTGAACAGCATCTGTTCGAGGACAGTTCCCTACCGAGCTACGACGCCAAGGCGACGGACCTGCTGGTGGTCCGCGTGCTCGCGTTCCTCGACCGGGTGGACCGCTGAAGCGGCTCACGACGGACGCCTCATGCGCGAGAGGGCGGCGTCGGGCGAAGGTCTATATACTGCTCTATATAAGCCGGGAGAGGAGGAGTCATGACCGTCACGTCGATCGATATCGACCCGGACGAGCTGCGTCAAGCGAAAGAGCTCGCCGGCACGACCTCCAATCGCGAAACGGTGGATCTCGCCCTGCGCACTCTCATTGCCGTCCGTCGCCAGCCAGCGGCCGTCGAGCGGATCATCGCCCGTACGTTCGAGCCCGACCAGATCGACGCACCGACGATCCCGCCGGCAACGGCGATTGCCGGCCAGTGACGACCTACCTCGTCGACAACAGCATCTGGCAGAGGGCCTCAACGAGCGAAGCGATTGCGACGAGGCTCCGGGAGCTCTCACCCACGCACCTGATCATCACCTGCCCGCCGCAAGTTCTCGAGTACTGCCATGCGGCCCGGAGCCCGCAGGAGTACGAAGAACTCCGGGCGGACATGGAGCAGTTACTACCCGCATGGGAACACCCCGACGAGCAGCAAGCCCTGGACGTTCAGCAGGCGCTATGGGACACCGGACTCATGCGCGCGGCAGCGGCGTTCGATTGCCTCATTGCGGCATACGCGGTCGTCAATGACGCTGTCATCCTGAACTCCGACCAGGACTTTGCGTTCATCGAGATCGCGACGCGGGGCGCGGTTCGGCAAGAGTACGTCAACGCCTAGGGGGACTTCCGACCTGGCCCGGTCCGTAGCCCTGCTGCGGACCGGATCGGGCCGCAGCCGCCCGGGCCGCCGCGGTCGGCGGCGGGGGGTGGCCGCGACGATGCGGGTTCAGAAGATCTGTGCTTCGCAAGCGGCGAGGAATGTCACGCGACGGCGCTGCAATTCGCGGTAGACGGTGGCACGGGACACGTTGAACAGCTCGGCGATCTCGGTCTGGGTGTACTCACCCCTGTCCTGGACGTCAAACAGGAGCTTGCGCTGTGTGGTCGACAGCTTCGGCTGCTTGCCCTTCAGATGACCTTCCGCGCGGGCGACCGACAACCCTTCTTTCGTGCGCATGCTGATCAGGTCGGGTTCGAACTCGGCGACCATGGCGAGCACGTTGAAAAGCAGGCTCCCCACCGGGTCCGTTGGATCGGACCTGCTCCCACCCAGGTTGAGCGCGACGCCCTTCGTCGTCAGTTCGTCGGCGATGTCGTGTGCGTCCCTCACCGATCGGGCGAGCCGGTCGAGCTTGTGACCACGAGCTGTCACCTTCCCGAACGGCGGCGAGCGCTTCTCGCAATCCGGGCCCGGCGCGGTTGGTGCCGGTCAGCCCGTGATCGACGTAGATGTTCGAATCGAGACTCCCCCTCGCGGCAGTGCGTCCCGCTAGGAGACCTCAGCGCCAAGCAGATTCAGCATGACGACCAGCGCCGGAAATGCGGCGGAGAACGCCCAGAAGAAGTTGTTCAGACCCATCACGAGGGCGATGCCGCCGTGAAAGGCCATTCCGAGTCCGAGCAACCAGATGGGCTGACCGATGAAGGCGAGCATGATGATCGGGAATCCGGCCTCCCACGCGATCACGCCGATGCAGACGGCCTGGGCCAGGTGCGGTCGGGTCCGTAGGAGTCGGAAGAGGGTGGGGTTGCCATACCCCGCAGTGCTGAGTATCCCCACGATGGCGCGTCCCGAACGCCACTCGGTCGATGTCAACTTGGCGATCCCCGAGACCAGGTAGCTCAGCACAAGCTGAGCGGCGATGAAGAGGAACGCCACCGTTCGGATCCACTCATCGTCGGGAACGGAGGCGACGACCACGAGCCCGGACAGCACGATCAATGTCATCTGATCCGACCCGTCGAGGCCGTAGACGCTCCGGAAGCCCAGCGCAACGACGCCGAGGAGCGTGAGCGCGATGGTCGGTCCTGCGATCGCGCCCGCCGATGCGAGAGTCACAGACGAGACGGCACAGACGATGGTCCCCCAGAGGATCGCACGATGACCCGCTGGATGGTAGACGCGCTCGAGGATGTCCGACAGGAGACCGTGAGCGAGCGCCGGATGTCGGAGCTTCGAGAGGCGCCACGCGAGCAGCCCATCCTCTCGATACAGCGAGAAAGCGCTCAGATCCTCCGCGGACGAGACCACGATCCCTACCGACACGAGGATCAGCGACAGGAGGAACGCCTGGTCGCCTGTCACTGCGCCCGCTCCTCAGCGGGGCTCAATCGGTGCACAGCGGAGATCAGCAGGACAGTGGATTCCTCCTCCCCCGTCTGCCCGAGGGCGAACTGCGTCGCCACGGCAAGGTGGAGCCGAGGGATGCTGGAGACGAACGCGAGCAACGTGAGGTACGGGGTTGAGAGCTGTATCCGATCCGGAGGCGCGCTGCGGTCCTCTTCAGCCAAGGACGCGACGATCGTGTTCATTTCGTTCGCAAGGTCCACGAGCGCCTTGTTGACGGTCTTCTCGGGATTCCAGATCGCGCGTCGCAGTCCCGGGCTGGAAGAGAACTCGACGTTCTTCCATTTCGACACCTCGTCAACGCCGTAGTCCCGGTAGATCAGGTGGTATCGCTTGGTTCCCGGCGTCGGCGCGAAGAAAGCCCAACTCGGCACGAGCCAGCTGCCGCTGACGGCATTCAGCAATGGCAGCCGTCGCCATGCCGCTGGCAGGTTCTTGTACAGAGTGAGCGCGAACCAGCTCGCGAAGAAGACGGCGACGATCGCTTGAAAGATCATCGTTCGCTGCCCTGTCCGGGCTCAGTAGAGGGAGCTCATCACCTTCAGGCGCGCGTCGATGAGGTCGCCGACGCTGGGTGCTCTACCCAGTGCCGCGACCTGGTCGTCAGCAAGACGCGAGAGGCGTGCGAATTTGCGCCGGGCGACGATGTCGTCCATGCCGCCCGTGAGGGTGGGGGTATGAACGGCAACCACGAACAGCGCGATGGTGATGGTGGTCACGGTCACCGCTACCTGTCCGCCTGGTGCGATGAGGACCTCATCCCGCGCGAGGATCTCGTCGATCTTCTTCTTCTTCCGCTCCAGCACTTGACGCTCGATTTCCGTCAGCTCACGCGGTCGCTTCACTATCACCGCCTCAAGGCGACCCGCCTGCCGCTCGCTGGTGAGGTACTGCACGAACGAGAACGCGCTATCGTCCAAGTCGCCACCCGCGTAGATGAGCGGCAGCACGCCGAACTCGATGTCATTGGCCAGACCCACACACTCCGCCAAGGTCCGCCCGCGATAGCGGAGATCCCCGTAGGGCCTCTGTGTCAGGTCTCTAGCCGCCTGGCGGAACGACACGCGCTCGCGGGACTTCATGCTCTCCACGGAGCGCTTCGTCAACGAGGCGATCGCATCCCTGTCGGCCGCGGCGTAGGCCGAACGCACTTCTTCCAACCACTCGGATCCACGCTCAGCGAGGAAAAGCGTGGCAGTGCCGGGCAGGACGAGGTCGACCGCCTCGTCGTCCGCTTCCGCCCGATAGTCGATGACCTCAGGTGTAACGGGCTCGGCGTCGCGTCTCCAGCGATCGTCTTGCAACGTTCTGATCGCGGAGAGAAATCCTTGCGGATCGTCGTCGACGAGTTGCTCTGTGGTGACAAAAGGCTCGGCCACAATGTACCCCGATCTCTCGAGCCTTCCAGCCGAGCGGCGCTCGGCGTCGCCTCCCTCGGACATCCGTTGTACTCGCGGCTCTATACCGCGTCAACGGGGAACCGCTTCAGGATCGAAGTCGCGATAGACGCGAAGGTCGGGGTGATGCAGGGCTAAGCCGGACGGCGGACGACCGTGTACCGCTCGTGCTCTTCGATCGGCACGAAGCCGCAACGAACTCGTCGACGAGGGCATCGGCATCCGTCCCCTCGAATCGCTCATCGCTCTGGAAGCACTCGATCCACATGGCGATCCATCCGTTCGCTGACTGGGAGTGGCTTCACACCAAAGGTCCCCCCGACACCCCGCACCCGCTTGCGGCGACCCTCGAGAGCAGCGCGCGGGCGCCGCTTCGTCGTTGTCCTCAGCAGGATCGTCGACATCCCGCCGGGATCCTGTACGAGCCAGCTGATTCTCGCGCGCGTTCGGTGAGGTGAGCGGGGCGCCGTTACCGATCCGGGTCCGAACCGGCGTTGCTCGGCGCCAACGTGTCGCGAAGGAATGCTGTGATGATGGAGTTCAGCAGGTGCGGTGACTCCAACCACAGCAGGTGAGTGCCTGGAAGAACCGCCAGCCTTCCGTTGGGGAGCGCCCGGGCGGCGGCGACGGAGTGCTCGACTCGGACCTGATCGTCTTTGTCTCCTTGCATCACCAGGACCGGTGCTCGAATCGAAGACAGCTCTTCGAGCTGAACCTCCGGCATCCTGAGCCACATGTCGGTGAGCTTCTCCAGGAAGACGGAGAGGTGGTCTGGTCCGTCCGGAGAAAGGGCGCTGTAGCTCTCGACCAGAGCGGGCCAGGGGTTCGCTCGCATCGCCTCGCCGCCCGCCTTCGCGTCGGTGGGGTCACCGGCGGAATTGAACGCCGCGCCGATACCGACGAAGCGCTTCACCACGTCGGGTCGCCTGAGCAGGACTTGGATGCCCACCGTCACGCCCTCGCTCACCGCGACCAGATTCGCGGGTTGTCCGATGACGGTGTCGACGAAAGCGGCTGTTTCGTCCGCCATCGCCTCATACGAGTACGGCCCGTCGCGGTCGGGGGTTCGGCCGTGTCCGACTCGATCCGGCGTGTAGACGGTGAAACCTGCCTCCGCCAGATCCGCCACTTGCATCGCTAGCAGACCACCCCCGAAACCGAAGGCGGTGCCATGCAGGAGGAGGAGCGGTTCGCCGTCTCCACGCGTCTCGTAGTAGGCCGGGCCGAACCCTACGTCGACGATCGGCATGCCCACGAAGCTACGCCGCGGTCCGCTCCAGAACAATCCCGCCGACGAACGCTTCCGACCGTGATGTCGTCCTCAACCGACGTCGGACCGGAGACCGGCGAAGAACGCCGGCGTGGAGGAGGATCGTTGGCGTCGAGAAGAAGCTGAAGGAGGCGCGATGAGGCGTGACGTCGATGTTCTCGTCGTCGGTGCGGGCATCTCCGGCATCGGAGTGGCGCGCGCCATCGCGGTCGGATCGCCCGAGACCTCCTTCGAGATCGTCGAGGCGCGAGACGCGATCGGCGGCACCTGGGATCTCTTCCGGTACCCCGGCGTGCGCTCCGATTCCGACCTGTACACGTTCGGCTACGACTTCCGCCCGTGGACCGACGACGCGTCGATCGCCAGCGGTGCCAGCATCCTGAACTACTTGAACGACACAGTGGATGCCGAGGGCCTGCGCGAACGCATCCACCTGCGCCATCGCGTGCTTTCGGGCGACTGGTCGAGCGCCGACGCGCGGTGGACCGTGCACCTCGAGCGCACCGATACCGGCGAGCGCTTCGACGTCACCTGCCGCTGGCTCTTCTGCGCCGGCGGCTACTACCGCTACGACCGCGGCTACGAGCCGACCCTGCCGGGCATCGAGCGGTTCGCCGGACGCGTCGTCCATCCTCAGCACTGGCCCGACGATCTCGACGTCGGCGGCCGGCGTGTGGTCGTGGTGGGCAGCGGCGCGACCGCCGTGACGCTCGTGCCGGCACTGGCCCGGACGGCGGCCCACGTCACGATGCTGCAACGCACGCCGACCTACATCCTGCCGATGCCGAGTGTCGATCCGGTCGCGCAGCGGCTGCGGCGCGTGTTCGGCGATCGACGCGGGCACGCGATGGCGCGCGCGAAGAGCATCGCCCAGCAGCGTGCGCTGTGGCTGCTCTGCCAGCGGTTCCCCTCGCTCGGGCGGCGACTCATCCGCTCGATCGTGCGCAAGCAGCTCCCGCCGGGATATCCGGCCGACGTGGACTTCAACCCGCCCTACGGTCCGTGGGATCAGCGGTTGTGCCTCGTGCCGGACGGCGACCTGTTCGCCGCGCTGCGCGACGGCTCGGCGGAGATCGTCACCGACCGCATCGCGACGTTCACCGAGACGGGAGTCCGGCTGGAGTCCGGGCGGGAGCTCGAAGCGGACATCGTCGTGACGGCGACGGGTCTGCAGATCGAGCCCTTCGGCGGCGCGGCGCTGCGCATCGACGACGTCGACGTGCAGATGCCCGAGCACGTGGCGTACAAGGGGCTCATGCTCGACGGCATCCCGAACTTCGCATTTGCGATCGGGTACACGAACGCCTCCTGGACGCTCAAGGTCGGGCTGCTCAGCGACTATTTCGTGCGGCTGCTGCGCTATATGCGTGAGAACGCATGGGATGCCGCGACCCCCGCGCGTCCGGAAGGGCTGCGCACGCGGCCGCTGCTGGATTTCAAGGCCGGCTATGTGCAGCGCGTCGTCGACGACCTGCCTCGGCAGGGTGATCGGCGGCCGTGGCTGATGTCGATGAACTACTACGCCGACGTGCGCGCGCTCCGTCGCGGGCGCATCGACGACGGCGCCCTGACCTTCACGCGCGTCGCGGCATCACCGGCCACGGACGAGGAGCGGTTCGTCGACGCCGGTGGCGGCATCCGGATCTGCTACCGCGTGTACGGCGAGGCCTCGGCGACGCCGGTGATGCTGCTGTCGGGGCTCGGGTACGACATGTACGCGTGGCCACGCGGGCTCGTCGACGGGCTGGTGGCCGCCGGGCTGCGCGTGATCGTGGTCGACAACCGCGACAGCGGACGGTCGTCGAGGATCACGACGCGTCCCCCGACGCTGCGCGAGCAGGTGCGCGGGCGGCCGCCGGCCGACAACTACGACCTGTCCGACATGGCGGAGGACGCGCGTGCCGTGCTCGACCGACTCGACGTCGATCGCGTGCACGTCGTCGGGATGTCGATGGGCGGCATGATCGCGCAGACTCTCGCGGCGCGGCATCCCGACCGTGTGGCGTCGCTGACCTCGATCTTCTCCACGACCGGCGATCCGCGTGTCGGGCAGCCGGCGAGGTCAACCAAGCTGCGGATGGCGCGGCCGCGGTCGCGGACGGCGACCGAGTACGCACGCCGGCACGTCGAGATGATGCGGCACCTCGGCTCGAAGCGGTACCCGTTCGACCTCGACGATGAGATGCGCTGGGCGGTCGCGGCGTGGGAGCGCGGCGGCGGCGAGCGCATCGCACCGGGTGTTGCGCGGCAGATCGGCGCGATCCAGAAGTCGGCCGACCGCACGGCGACCCTGGCGGCGGTGACGGCTCCGACGCTCGTCGTCCACGGCGACCGCGACCTCATGGTGCATCCGTCGGGCGGTCGTGCGAGCGCGGCGGCGATCCGCGGTGCCCGGCACCTCGTCATCCCAGGGCTGCGGCATCACCTGCCGCCCGGGCTCGTGTCGCGCCTCGTGGCGCTGATCACCGATCAGGTGGAGCGCGGCGAGAGTCGAATGCCGCGATCCGGCGCCGCCGTCGGGGGAGGTCGGTCGTGACAGCGCGGTCGCGCGACGGTTCTTTCGAGGGGAAGGTCGCCGTCGTCACGGGCGCGGGGTCGGGGATCGGACGCGCCCTCGCGGTGGGGCTCGCCGCGCGCGGCGCGCGCCTCGCCGTGTCCGACATCGATGCGGAACGGCTGACCGCGACATCCGCGATGCTCTCCAGGACGGGAGCCGACGTCCTCGCCGAGACGCTCGATGTGGGCGACCGGGTCGCCGTGGACGCGCACGCCGCCCGCGTCGCCGAGCATTTCGGTGTCGTGCATCAGCTCTACAACAACGCCGGCATCGCGACGGCGTCGACGTTCGTCGACGACACGCCGGTCGCGGAGTTCGAGCGGGTGTTCGCGGTGAACCTGTGGGGTGTGATCCACGGGACGCAGGCATTTCTGCCCCATCTCATCACGTCCGGCGATGGACACGTGGTGAACGTGTCGAGCCTCAACGGATTCATGGCGCAGCCGCGCATGGCGCCGTACGTGACCTCGAAGTTCGCGGTGCGCGGGTTCACGGAGGCGCTGCGCACCGAGATGATCGGGCGCGGACTGCCGGTGGCGGTGACGGTCGTGCATCCCGGGGGCGTGCGCACGAACATCGCGTCGTCGGTCCCGGCGCGCAGCGCGGACGACCGGCACCGCGCGGCCGTGTACGAGCAGAAGCTGTTCCGCACCTCAGCCGAAGAGGCCGCGCGTCAGATCCTCGACGCCGTCGCGAGGCGGCGGGGCCGGGTGCTGATCGGACAGGCGCGCCGCGTCGATCGACTCGTGCGCGCGCTGCCGTCGGCGTATCCCCCGCTCATCGCCGCGTGGACGAAACGCACGTTCGGCGGGATCTAGCCACCCCAGCCCTCGGAGGCGAGATCGCCGGCCGCGTCCGCTCGGGGGAAATCGTCCGCGGTCATTCCCGCCGGGTGGCCGACCGGCCACTGGACCAGTTCGATGGCGTTTCCGTCGGGGTCGGTGATGTGTGCGGTGCGGATCGACTCCGGATCCGGCGGCGATGTCCCCTCGACCGGGATGCCGTGGAGACTCAAGGCGTGCACGGCGTCGTCGAGCGACTGAGTCGCCACGACGAGGTGACTCAAGCCGGGCTCGGCCGCCGGCGCCAAGTCGGGACTCGCGACGAGCTCGAGCGTGACGTACTCGTCGCCCGGCAGCCTCATCATCGTGAGATGTCCGATCGGCGAATCGGGCACCGTGCCCACCACCTCGTACCCGAGCTTCCGGTAGAAGTCGGTGGAGGCCTGCCTGTCTGCCACACGCAGTCCGATGTGCAGTGTCTTCATGAGCTCGCTCCTGCCGGCGGTACCTCCGCACGATATCGCCGAGTGTGGTCATCGCCGACGACGACAGCTCGGCGAGTGCCGGACATAATGGGGGGGATATCGCCACCGACCCCTGCCGGAGGAGAACATGCCCTTCCGCACGATGGCCGTGCTGCAGTCCTGGGTCGACGAGTTCGCCCAGCAGGAGCAGCCGATGCTCAGTTCGATTCGCGTCATTCCGCAGGACGGCGATGAGGATGCCGACACAGGCCTCGTCGCGGTGCGCATCCCCGACTCACCGACGGAGATCTATATCGAGCCGCCCACGCCCGCGACCGGACCGGAGTGGTCGATCATGTTCGAGCCGCGCGAGCAGGCGGTCACACTGGGCGCTTCCGCGGTCGCGACGATCTCGGCAGAGGTCGCCGCGCTCGCGGACCTCTGCGCCTTCCTGCAACGCAAGTCGGAGGCGTTCCTCCGCCAGGACGGCGAACCGGCTCAAGCGAGCGCGGAGGGCTGAGCGGGCTCGCAAAGCTCGAGTGCCCTCAGTGTGCTCGCCTCGATCCTGAACCCCGAACAGGAGCTCGCTTGGCTGGTCGCAAGCTTGGGTTGCCTACCTCCAGTCGTCCCCTTCGCGCGAGCCACGGTCATCCCCTTGTGGGTGCGCATGCAGATCGCGCTCGAACTCCGCGACCATAGCGAGAACGTTGGACAGCAGGGCGCCCCCCGACTTGATTGTCGGCGACTGCCGCGGCTCTTTCGACTACGCGGAGGCACGAGTAATCTCTGGGCCAACCCGTAGAGCGGGGAATGTTCATCTCGATCTGCTGTACGAACCCCGCCGCCCGGACGCTGCCTTCGAGCCTTCGCGATTGCTGGACCCGGCATGACAGATCAGACGCCCAACGCCGAAGAGCTACACCGCCTTCGCGCGCGGCTGGAGCAGATCGAGGGTGAACGAGCAGAGATCGAGCGTTGGGCGTGGGCGCATTTCGCAGACGATGACGGCTCGCAAGAGGTTCGCTCCGACGCGCTGCATGCACTCGCGAAAGAGGAACAGCGCATACGAAAGACCCTTGGCCTCCCACCGGGCGAGTCCGACCCGGGGAACTGGCCCGAGTGGATGGGCTGGCTGATATTGACGCTCGTCGCGGTGGCGATCCCGCTGCTCGGGTGGTTGACCTCGGCGTCAAGGTGACGACCGAGTGGACGCCATACGGGCGCTGCGATCCAAGCCCTCAACAGGATGCGGATTCGATTTGTCAATCGATAGACTGTGCAACCAATCCAGCGCATGAAGGTGTCCACCTCACGCGACGCCTCATGGGATCCGCTTCCTAAGGAGGCCGGTCGATGAGCATCACGCCGGGGGCACCTCAGGCGGGGTGGTACCCCGCGCCAGACGGATCATCGACGACCTGGTGGTGGGACGGAGCACGGTGGGTGCCGCCTGGTCAGCAACCCCGCCCGCCGGTCACGACCGATCGTCTTGTCAAGCTGGCCACCGCAACCCAGATACTGCTGGTTGCGTGCGCCGCGGCCTCCATCGCCACCATTGCAGTCGAGACGTTTGGAATCGGGGCCGTCACCGGCCTAAGCAACGGAGATCAACAGGCCCTGAGCCTTCTCGGCACTTACGACCAACTACTCCCTGTGGTCACCATTCTGTCGGCTGTCACGCTCATCGCCACGGGGATCGTTTGGGTTCTCTGGCAGTACCGAGCTGCTACGCATCTCCGGGGCCAAACGCGGCGCTCGCCCGGCTGGCACGTCGGCTCATGGTTCATTCCTATCGTCGCTCTCTGGTTTCCCTACCAGAACGTCTCAGATCTTTGGCGAGCGGTGCGGGGCGCTTTGCCGTGGTTGCGGATCTTGTGGTGGAGCACCTGGCTCGCTGGCAATGTCCTGATCCAGATATCGACTCGGATCTACATCGACGCCCAAGACCTGGACCAATATCAAGCCGCCATGTGGGCGAACGCCCTGGGCCACGCTGCATTGTTGATCGCCGCGCCGTCGGCATGGATGATCGTGCGCGACATCACCCGCGGCATCGTTCGACGCGCCGTCGTTCCGGAGCCGCCGCTCATGCAATGACGCTGGTCGTGCGGGATGGATCCCTTCGCGCGATGAGGTCCTGGTCCGTGATGGAGACCCTGGCGTACCCACTCTGTATTGCTTCATGGGCTCAGCCTCAGCACCGCTAGAGAGGCTGCAATCGGAATGGGACCCACTCCGGTGCCGAGCCCGGAAGAGGTAGGCGGCCGCCGCCATCTCGTACGCGATTCCGTCCCGATCCCCGCCGCGCTCGAATGGCGTAGCCCGGTGCTTCGGCCGATCGGCGACACTGCCCGGCTCTTTGCTCGCAGCATCGGATCGCGGAGTGCTACTCGGTCACGCGGTAGAGTTCGTCGCCCGCCGAGTTCACCACGATGACGGTCTTCAAGTCAGGCAAGGGCGAACCTTCGCCGGTCACAGTGAAGTTCTTGAAGCCCATCGCCACTCCCACGGGCAAGACACTCTTGGCCGGTTCGGTGATCACGACCCTCATGTCAGTAGGCGTTAGCGGTTCTATCTCTACGACGTTGCACGCCCATCCGATGTCATCGTTCTGGCACGCGTCCTCAAGGCTCTCGGCGCCTAGCTCCTTGGCGATGTGTTCAGCCACTTCGTCACCGGTCACGGCCGTCGTCACGGAGGGCTCGCCGCTTGATGCAGCGCCGCCGCTCGTGATCATTGTCGGACTCGATTGGGGTGCAGAGGCGGAGCAGCTGGCAATCGCGCCGGCTATCAGGGCGACAGCGGCCAGCACAGAGAGACGTCGACGAGACACTGCCCCACTCATGCCGCCACCATACTCATCAGCCCACGCCGGGTGATCACAATGGATCCCCATACGCGCGATGTACGCAAGAGGGGGCGCGAGCGAGCCGGAACCGCTCGACAGGGTGCTTGCTGTGCCTCCGCTCGATTGGGGTCCTAGAGGCGTCACGAAGGCTGAACCTGTGCTTGACCATCTCTCAACTGCCTGTTATTCGGGTGTAACTGTGCCAGGACGTTGGCCCGGAAAGTCGGATGGTCGCGGCGCAAGGGGCGGGTGTCGGGGCGACTGTCCTAGGTGGCGCCTTAGATTCCTGCTCCGCGCGCCGCCCGCTGACTGGCTCTGAGTTGGGCCACCCTTGCGATGTGGGTGATGGCACGGACTCGACTGGACAGATCGCGCCAGACGACCGCGGGCGGAGGGGCGCGAGCGGTGTCTCCGCGTTCATCGCCAGGGTGCTTGAGCAGCTGAGCGCAGACTCTTGGCTTCCCGCGGTATTCCTCGTTGGAAACGTCGCTGTCCTATTCGAGTTGGAGCCCTCTGGATGGCATCCGGGAGTCTGGGCGGCGGTCTCGCGTCTTGTGCAGATGGAGTGGGGCGCTCTCGTGATTCTGCTCTTCGCGATCGTCATTGCAACTATCGCGATCCAGGCATTCGAGTTCGAGCTACTGCGACTCCTGGAGGGGTACTGGCGTCGGCCACCACTTCTCGTCCGCTGGGGTCACTACCGCATCCGGCGGCACCGAGAGCAGTATGAGTCAATCGTTGCGGAGATCGCGCAGACGGAGCGTAAGTGGACGTTGGCCCAGCTTGAGACCGCGCTCCTCGCGGGCGACAGTGAGGAGGCCAGGCTTTGGGGAATGGAACTCAAGATCTTGGCGGACCTGGAACTTAGTGATGAGGAGGCCGCGCTGACGGACAAGCTCGATGAGCTTCGTGAGCGATCACTGAAGGATGCCGAGACCGAGCATCGATTGGTCATACTCGATCTGCGTCTGGAGGACTATCCGGAGCCAGGTCGCATCCTCCCAACCCGACTCGGGAACGTAATGAGGTCTGCAGAGGACCAGGTTCACGTGGAAGAAGGCGAGAACCTCGAGGGATTCATGATCCGCCACCTCGACTCGCTGCCGATCACGATTGCCGACGAACACAGGGTGCACCGAGAACGCCTCGACATGTACTGCGCAATGATGCTCGTGCTGCTTGCATTGTCAGCCACCGCAGTATTGGTACTGCCGTTCGACGAGGCGAGCATAGGGTGGCACATCGGTATACCCATTGCGTATCTGCTGGCGATTTGGCCGTGTTACAACGCCGCGATAGCGAGCGCGAGAGGCTTCGGCGGTGCTTTGCTCGAGGCCTACAATGCGCTCAGGATGGCTGGGAAACCAGCTCCAATGGCCGCTGACATTTCGGGCACACCGGCATCGGCTGACCACTATTCCAATGTTTGACAACGGTGGAGTGTTCTGCGCAGCGCACAAGTTTGGAAGTCGCTCGAGGCGACCTCCCTGCAACGCGGCGGGGCGTCATAGCGCACACCGTACCACCGCAGTAGACATTAGTGAATGTGAGGGTACATTTTCGGGGCGCACGCTAGCGCAGGGGCGACCGAGGATGTAACGGCGCGCTCTTCCGTCGGCCGCGTCATTCCGGTGGCTGGAAAAACGGTTGTGCGGTGGCCCCAGCATCTGAGTCGCGCCCCAAGGGTGCGTCGAACGTCCCCTTGGGCGGCGCGCGGAAGCTATCCACATACGGGCACTGCACGGTGGTGGAGCCGTCGCGAGCGCTGGGTGGCACGCGCGATTGCGATCGGGACGCGTTCGCCTGCGCAACGGCGCGATCCCACATGCAGGCTGCTTGATTGCACGCGAACCGATTGTCCCTAGACTCGCGATCAAGAAGGGGGATGCGTGGTACGGACGGACGGATGGCTCTGGAAGGCAACCGGCTGGTGCGTCACGGCCACCTCAGAGCGCGATCTGATGACGCTCCTCGGTGGTATCGGCGTTTACAGCCGCGGTGCTCAGTTCGCGTGGCGCGGCATGGCAAGCGCCGACTATCATCTCTCGGCCTCGCTCCAGAGACGGCTGCCGAACAATGCGAGCGAGGAGACGGTCGCTGCCGCCGAGAGCGCGATCCTCGACCACGCCAGGGACTGGGGGCTCGGCATGCATGAGGGCCGCGTACTCAGTGACGTCCAGCTACTTGCCGATCTTCAGCACTTCGGCGCGCCTACTCGTCTGGTCGACTTCACGATTAACCCGATGACGGCTCTTTGGTTCGCGTGCCAGCCCGTTCCGGATGGATCCCGAAATGGCCGCGGCACCTCGCTGACTGCTCAGGGCCTCCTTCTCGCAATCAACCGTTCGCAGTACAAAGAACGGTCGACTGAACGCGATCGACCGGCATTCACTTGGGGCGATCTTGAAGGCAGTTCCATCGACTGGACTGGCTCCCCACAAGTCATCCAGGCGTCGATCCCGAACGCGCGCCTACGCGCACAAGAGGGGTACTTCATCGCTGGCACTACCAATACCGGCCTCCGAGCCCGCATGACCCCTTTCCGAGCATTCGAAGTGCCTTTCGCAACGGGCGACCCCGAGCACCTTCGCAATCAGCTGACGGAGGCGCACCGGCGTCCAGGGAAGCCACGTAACGTGCCGTTCATCGCGATCAAGATTCCCAAGCAAGTCAAGGAGCGCATGCTGCAGGTGCTGAGAGCGAGCTACAACCGCACCGCGTCCGTCATGTTCCCCGACTTCGACGGCTTCATCCGGTATGGCGTAGACAGTGCTCTTGGCCAGTAAGAGTCGCTCGGTACGAGCGTCCAGCGTTCGGCTCACCTATTGCTCCCGAGACACCGCACATGCCTTCATTCAACAGCCGACAACGGTCTGGCGGATGCCGGCGCCTTAACCATCCTCCAACGGGCGGTCGGGGTCGATTGTTGAAGACCCTCCCGTTGAGGGGGCGGCGAGCGAAGCAGCAGGCCGGTCGGATCACGCACCGTCGACGATGAAACGCGTTGAGCTGACGTCCATGCATGCCGATCCTCCGGGCCGAGATTAAGACTCCGCCGAGGGCGGGGTTCGGCGCCGCAGTCGTCGTCGCGGCGATTCGGTCCAACAGACACCCTGCTCGGGGGTCGTCCTTGGCGCGCTTCGCTTCCCGGTCGAGGAAGATGTCGGAGATGCTGCGAGACGTCGCGTACGACTCAAGTGCGATGGCGAGGGCGTCCCCCGTGACCCGGTCGGAGTAGGCGCGAATGCTGTCGAGGCCTGCGGGCGAAAGCGGGTTACCGTGCGCAACTGCGTTGCGTACCCGGCGATGACGGTTTCGAACGAGCTGTGTCTGAGCCAGTATTCGTGCGCGACTCCGCGCCTCCTCGGCAGTGTCGGAGATGGCCAATAGGGCCGCTTCGACGCTAGCCTGCATCGCCCGAGTAGACGCGAGCTCGCGTAGATCGTCTCGCGCGTCCCACGCCTTCACGAAGCTGACCACGCGAGCACCGTGGGTCGTGTAGCGACACACTTTGGCCTCCACCTCCTTCCGCTTGCGGTGCTGCTCGGGGGTCTCTTCGGGATAGTTCAGCGGTGCGACGAGCGCAGCCAAGACCCAGTCGTCCCAGGCGCGTCGAGCTTCATGCGACATCAGCTCGTTCATGAGTGATTCGGGCTTCAGCTTCGCGAGAGACGCGACTTGCTCGAGGGCGTGATCTTCGAGCGCCGTGGCTACGCGTGGGGTTACGGGGCGCGTGTCGTAAAAGTGCATGTCCCGATGGTCAGTCAGTCGTGCTTCCTTGACTGCGGCCAGAGCTTCGACCAGCGGCTCGGGCATCGGTGCGCTTGTCATCGCGGTTTCGAGTCGCTTCGACCAGCTCTCCACGAGTTCGCTGGTCGCCCCGATTCCGTAGTCATCGGCGAAGGATTCCTGAGGGGCCGTATTCGCTCCGAAGCTCACCTGGGCAGGGTCGCCGTCCAAGAGCGTCACCGAGGTTCCGGTACTGACCCAGCTCACACCACCCGCGCCGGCGGCGATATTCAGGAGGGCGTCGACCCGCCGCTCTGCTTCCTCGGAAGCGCCCAGGGGGCTCCGCTCGCCCAGGTCCACCCGCGTAAGTACGAAGCTCTCACCGCCGCGATAGTCTTCCAGGATCTGGTCGCCGTCGAGCCCGAGAGGGTGACGCAGAACCGCGCGAAGCTCGTCCCGCTCTGGGAAGTCCTGCCGGCCTTCCGCGAGGGCGTCGTGGATCGCGAAGTCGGCACGCAGGAACGTGATGGGACCAGCTGCGGTGCGCCACGGCACGCGTGCGCGGCGATATAGCGCCCACACGACGACCGTGCCGTTCGGTGGTTCGGTGGCGAGAAGCCGTTCCGCAGCGGCCACACGAGAGGCGGCCGAGTCGTCCTTGAACTGATCGTCCTGTTCCATGATTCGCTCTAGGTCCCATCCTCCTGGGTCTACGGAGAGCAAATTGCTGACATCTCCGAGAACGCCGAAGCCGCGTGCTGCTTCCCGTAGCTGACTGGCGATGATCCGTGCCCTCGGTTCCAGCTCTTCCCTGGAGACTCCTGGTTCGGCCGCCATGTCGCAGAGGTCGCGAAATGCGGCGCTGATGGTCGATGGTCGTGTCCACAGTTGCTTGAAGCGTGTGGCCGCCCGCACCACGAGTGGGCGGTCATTCGTCGTCACCAGATCCGGGAGGAGTCCCGAGATCACGGCGAGAACCTCCGGCCCAACCGCCTTCGTCAAGAACGCGATGTCGCCGTCCAGTGAGTTGCGGTTCCCGCCGTGGGTCCAGGCTTCCTGCCGTGCGTCTCGCGCCCACGTTGCCAGTTCTGCCACTGCCTCGCCGAGGGTGAATGGGCGTGGTGAACGGTGCGGCACTCGGATGATGTCGGCGACGGACTGAATCCAGTCCTCGCGTGCACGGGGGCCCGCATCGGTCGTCATGTTGTCACGCTAGAGGAGTTCGGGCGTGGTCGATTCAGTCCTCCCATGCGGCGGCGAGAGGTTGTGCCCTCGGTTGCCCATGCGCGGCGGCGAGGTCCGCGTTTGAGGCGCTCACCGCCTATTGCCGAAAGGGCGCGCGTTTCGTCAGGACGGGCGGCTATCCGAGCGAGTTGGCTAGATGGTTCCAACCGGTGCGACGCCTGGCGGCGCCAGTATCGCTCGAACGCGGCGTCTATCTGGTCTACCCAGTCACTTGCGCGTTCACTGACTGCCGACCGCGGCAGAAGCGCATCCTCGGCATCGACAAGCATCACCGCTTCGGAGGACCCGGCGACGGGTCGGCACTCCGACGACGCTCGAAAAGTAGCCGATTGCGACGTCGTTTGGCTCCAGGTTGGACCATCGTCGACACCTCGCGCGGCTACGAACTAGTGGCCAGCACATGAGGCACCACCGGCTCCGTATGCGGCACTTCAGCCGCCAGCATCGTGTGCCCTGTACTCACAATGCCCCCCTTTCTCTTGCTAGGCGCGGCTCGCCTCCGTCCTCTCGAGGAGTCGTGCCTAGAGAAAGGTCAGCAAGCCACCGGTCAGGAGGAACTTGCAGGCGATCGCGGTACGTCCCACCACGGTGCCGCCTCGCCACCGCTGACAAGTTGGGCCAAGAACGTGGTCGGGCTCAGGGCGGGGGTCGGTGCGGAGAGCATGGCGAAAACGTAGACGTTCGGGTACTGCCGACGCGGGTGGGAGACTGCCCAGGATCGCGCCGCCCGCTCGACGGGAAATCGTGCGCGCCCGCACGCCAGGCCGTCTACTCCGCAACCGGTCTGTATCGTCGGTCTGACAGTTGAGCGGCAGCGCTCGTACCAATTGGCGAGCGATAGGGGCGCGACGCAGGTGACTACTCCGAGGATTTCAACCGCGTTGTCGGCTGGCGGCCTAAGACAGCTGCGCCTGATCCGATTCAGATCTTTCGAGGACTTCTCCATCTCGTTTGGCGACGGGGCTCTCCTCGTTGGGCCGAACAACGCGGGAAAGTCGACGCTACTGACGGCGATTCGGCTTGCTGATACGCTCGTTCGCTACGCTCATCGGCGCAACCCAGAGTCGTCGACGCGCGCCGGAGATGTGCGGGTTCTTACGTATCCGATTCAGTTGCGAGATTACCCATCGTTGCGGGACAGCATCCGCTACGAATTCGGTACGGCCGAGTCACGACTCGAGCTCACATGGAAGTCCGGCGCCAAACTCGTCGCTGTGTGGCCGGAGGAATCTTCCGATGGAGATGATGAACCGTACTTCTATCTCCTCCAGGCTTCCGGCACTCCCGTTCGGTCGACGGCTCAGGCCAAAGCGTCGTTCCCTGCTTTGGGCGTCGTTCCGGTGCTCGGCCCGATTGATCACAACGAGCGCCTCCTGGACGCGGTCTACGTCAAGAACAACATCGCCGGGCGACTGAGCAGTCGCCACTTTCGGAATCAATTGCGATTGCTCGAAGAGTCTGGTGATCTGGCCGACTTCTTGACGTGGGCATCTGAGTGGATGGGAGATCTGGCGTTCGACCGGGTTCAAACTCAGATGTCAGATGACGGAGCGGTCGTTACCGCGTTCGTCTTCGAAGCAGCCAGCAGAGTGCCAAAGGAACTGGTGTGGGCCGGTGACGGCATTCAGGTGTGGTTGCAATTGCTTTACCACGTGCACAGAATCCGTAATCAGGCAGTGATTGTGCTCGACGAGCCTGAGGTATATCTGCACCCTGATCTACAGCGGAGGCTGGTACGTCTGTTGGAGTCGACGGGAGCCCAGGTCGTGATCGCGACCCACTCCACCGAACTGCTGGCGGAAGCAGACGGCAGGAACGCAATCCTCGTGGACCGGTCTCGACGGCGAGGAATCCGACCGACCACCGAAGCGCAGCACGACATGCTCTCCGCGATGCTCGGCACAGCTTTCAACCTCCGAATCGCCAAGGCCCTACGTTCACGGGTGGCCGTGTTCGTGGAGGGACGCGACATGGTGGTCCTCCGGCATTTCGCTCGGCGCCTAGGTCTTGCGCACGTCGAGCGGGAAGAGGGCCTCTCCGTGATACCTCTGAACGGATACACCGGCTGGCGACACGTAGAAGCATTCCGTTGGCTAATCGAGGAGATCCTGCCAAACAGCCTTAGGACCTTCGTCATCCTCGACCGCGATTATCGGGCTGACCGCGAGTGCTCCGCCGTCACCGATGCACTTGCCGCTGTCGGCGTGGATGGCCACGTGTGGCGTCGCAAGGAGCTTGAAAGCTACTTGCTTACGCCGTCGGTGATTTCGCGTCTGTCCGGAGCGCCGCTGTCGTCAGTCGCGGAGTGGATCGCAACGATCAGTGACGCAATGGGCAACGAAGTCTTCGGCAGACAACTTCAGGAACGGGTGACCTCAGAAGTTCACGCAAGACAGCACCAGGTTGATGTGATGTCGGCGTTCAAGGCCGAGTTCGATGAGGCCTGGGCCGATCTCGATTATCGGTTGTTCGCCAGCCCGCCAAAGCAGATCATCTCAGCCCTGAACAGACAGCTCCAGGCGAATGGCTACAAGGCGGTCTCCGTCTCCGGACTCGCGAGAGCGCACCGTGTTGACGAGATTGCTGAGGAGATGCGCGACTTGCTGGAGCTAATCAACTCAGCGGCCGCCGATGGCGGCTGAGCAGGCACGACTCCGTCTCCACAATCGATGCTGTTCATATGACGGTCCCTCACCGCGCGCTTCTGGTGGCTTTAGAAAGGGGGGTGAGAAGCTACGGCCTACTCGCAGGCCAGCCCGTCGCCTTCGCCATCCCCGTTGTTGCCGGTTCCGTTGGCGAACCAGTCGTAGATGGGTGCTTCTGCCGGGATGTCGCGCGAGAAGGGGCCGGTCGGATGGCCGTTCGGGTTGTCCTTGAGCTTGGTGCATGACGTGTACTGCTTCCACCATTCGTCGGCTGCGGGCGGTGCGACGGGTGGCTGCGCCGCTTGCTGTTCGGCAGCGATTCGCGCCTGTTCGGCGGCGTCGGCCGCCGCTTTGCAGGCAGTCGTCATTACCGTGCCGTCAGGTGCGAGGGTGGCGACCTGTGCGCCGTGGTATTCGGGCTCACGGGGGTGCGCCGGGTAACCATCGGTGGAGTCGTATCGCGCGACGGCCAGACCGGAGGTCAGCAACGGCAGCGCGAGATCTGTGCTCTGCGGCGCGCCGACGTACCGCAGCATCCTGCCGTGCTGGTCCGTATCGTTCTGGCCCTCGGGGAGTTCCAGGGTGAGCGAATCCCCCTCATTCAGCATCGAGGAAATAAGGGCTGACGACTCGGCGAACCCGCACTCGCCACGCTCGGGGGCGTCGATTCCGATGAGCCGGACGGTGCCGGCGCTGGTCTCGATAGTGTCTCCATCGAGTACCGACAGAAATGTGACCGACGATTCAGCGGTCGGCGTCGGAGTCGAGTCACGATCTGCCGAGCCAGGGGAGCACGCGACCAGGAAACTGGTGACCACGACAACGACCGCAATCCGGAGTGCACGCATATGGCTGAGCATAAGACCCACTCCGCCTCGCATGTTGGTTCCAGTTGCTAAGCGGTCACGAAGCGTGCCGGCATGGAACGCCGCCATACGAACTCACGACAAATATCAGTGACTGGCAGGGCGTGGCGTCGCTACATTGAGGCCTGTGAGCATACCTGCAGCGTGGCATCCTGATCCCACCGGCCGTCACGAGAAGCGCTACTGGGATGGCGCGGCTTGGACGGATCACGTCTTCTCTCGCGGGGAGCAGGGCATTGATTCCCTCCATCCGTCTGCGCCAGATGGCGGGACCGGGTCGGGAATGCTCGGCGAAGATCAAGCGATCGCCGATGACGCAGCCGTCGCGATGGTCGAAAAGAAGCCGGTCGCGGAGGCCCCGAAGAAGCTTTCTCGACGGGAAGCCCGAAGGCAGGGGCGAGACGAGTTCGAGAGCACCGCGCTCGCGGCGGCTCACGGTGATCGGTCGGCCCTGGCGGCGTTGCCGGACATTGTTGAGAACGCGCGCGCCCATTACCGCGGCAAGAAGTTCGACGAGAAGGCCTGGAAGGTGATGACGGTCGCGGCCCGCGACGTCCTCAGCGACGATCTGGTCACTGAGGAGGAAGAGCAGCACATCCTTCAACTCGCCGACGCGATCGGCATCCCCTACGCAGACATCCTCACGCGGGACTTCGAGCTCTACGAGGAACTCGTCATCGCTCGCATCAATGACGGTCGGCTGCCCACGTTGGCTGACCCGCCACTCATTACGAAGAGGGGTGAAGTCGCATACCTCGCGCAACCCGTCGCACTCATGAAAGAGGTCGCCGTTCGCGAAATGCGCGGCGGTTCACGCGGCGTATCCGTCCGGATCGCGAAGGGCGTCTCGTACCGGGTTGGCCAGTCGCGAGCACGAAGCGTTGTAGTCGGCACGCAGCTTCAAGTTCAGGACACCGGTGACCTCGTCCTGACAAATGAGCGCGCCGTCTTCGTTGGCAACAGACGCACCCTGGAGTTCCGATACGACAGACTGATCGGAATGGAAGAATTCGCAGACGGGCTGCGTCTGAATGTCTCCAACCGGCAGCTGGCATCTCTGTTCAGGTTCAGTCGCCCCGCGTCGGCGTCTATCGCGGCCGCTCTCATTGCACGCAGCGGCTAAGCAACGGCCGTGCTCAGCGCACGCACGTTGTCTCGGCGGCCCCGACAGCCCCCAGACGCGCCGACCGCTCTCGGAGTCCGTCCCCCATAGCGCCGTACCCGCGCCCCGAAGCAGACAGGCGGGTCCGGCTGGCCTGAGGCCGAAACGGATCTGGCCTGCGCTCTTGACGGTCCTCCTGGTGTGCGTGAAAGGGTGCCTCAGCGTGCTGTCACCATCTTCGATCCGCCCTCTGGACTGCTCCGCGGCTCCGACCATACGCCTCTGCTGTCGCCGCAGCCTGCGTACATCTCAGCCCGGGATACGCCGGCGCTGTCCCGCAACCGCCCGGCCCCGCCAGCGCGGCCGTCCGCGACCTGTGCTTCACGAGTACGGTCAGGAGCGAACGGGCAGCCGCATGTGACTCGATGCCGTTCCCGCGGCGATCCGCGCACCGCCGGGTGCCGCGTTGTGCTGCTGCTGAGCCGTCCGAGTGTCGCTTGAGGCTAGTGGGCAGGTCGGCTGCCGTAGTTGTGGAGATTCCCTCGTGGATTTGCATGGGTTATACGGACCAGCCCGCCCGGTCTGTTCGGCCGGGCGAATATGAACTCCCAGTTGCCCACCTGAATCTCCTGGTTCCAGCTGGTGAAGCCAGGCCGCGAGACGATATTCGACGCGAGTGAAGCAGCGGCCTCAAAGTCCTCAAGAACGAGCGCCGAGGCCGCGACGGTCTGACCTGCAGGACCTCTTGAGTTGAACTCCACTCGGTTGTCGATCGCGAGGGACGGCTGATGGTGGTGGGTCACGCTTCCACGTGCGATCTCACCGGGTCCGGGGCCGTGAAGAGCACCTCCACGTGCCGCAGCGGGGGAGAGCGGGGTCGTCTGCCGAATCACTGCTCTCGGTGCATCTGTGCCGCGTCCGGTCCCCGCATAGTGCTGGCGGTATCCGGCGAGCGCCTCTGGGAAGTGCTCGGTTGCCGCACCGCTCACCCAGTAACGATGGCCCGTAGTGGTGCGCAGGGTGAAGCTGCGGGGTATAGCGGTGCCGGGTCTCGTGGGTTGAGTCGGTGTGATCTGCCTGAACACCGGATATGCGGTGTCAACCTCAGCCCCGAGTTCGGAGGGGAGGAGGCCTTGGAACGGGTCGCGCGTCAAATGCTCTGGCGGCGGTCCCACGGGTGCGCCATGTTGACGCTCGAACCCGAGCCGCTGTTCACCAAGCCCCGCGGGAGGAACCCGTCGCTCGGCGACCCGTGGTGATCTCGACGGTCTAGGAGCTCCTGTGAACGCCCTGCGGCCGCGTGCGGCGATGAAGCCGGCGAACCGCCCAAGGAGCATGTTGAAGAGGAGAACGATCATGTCTGCTTCAAGATCCTCGAGAAGCGCGGTCATCTGTTCGTGGTACTGAGCGATAGCCTCAAGTACCGCGTGATGGATACGAGGAGCGTTCGAATTGGTGAAATGGGTCGGCCAGATCGATCCTTCGGGTCCGAAGTAGTAGCCGTAAGAATTGTCGGGCTGCAGGTGTAGCTGGGCTGCCCGCTGCTGGACGGCGGTGAGCGCCGTTGTCCGATCTGGGTAAATCTGGCCAAACAGCGCAATGTCTTCGGCGGACGCGTGTAAATCGGTCAGCTGCAGGCCGGCGTGGATGCTGCCATTCGCCCATGAGATTTCGACCAGCGGCGGGTCCCCGGAGAGACGAAGACTCTCAGCGAGGTTGTCGATATAGCTTGCCGAGCTGCCGATGTGCGACAGGTCGTGACCGACCGCCTCGCGCCTGAAGCTGTGTGATTGGGTCAGTATCCGAGCGTGCCTGTCTCGGATGACCGAATCCTCTTCGACGAAGATGTCCCGTTGGACTTGCCGATTGTGACCCACACCCCGGGGACCGGTCGGAACTGCCAGCAGCTGTGCTACCGCCCGATTACCGGCGGTCGTCTGCAAAGCAGCGAACGTCCGCGCGAGTGGGGCTGATTCTGTCTGGCCCGCAGTAGTGCTTCGGCCCGATTGACTCGACGGTGCGAATCGCTGTTGGCGGTGACTTTCTAAACGTTCCGACATGGAATCTCGCCTGCAAAGGTCGATGTGGCCCGGTGTCGATCGTAGTCCGCGCCCGGATGGCTGTTGGTGCTTCGCAGTCTGCCCGAAAGGGAACGAGTTCGCTCAGACTGCTTACTCCGTGCATCAGGGCAGGGAGAACCAGGGCTGTGATGTCCTCGCCCGTGCGCGTGGTCAGCGTTCGTCGTCGTCCGGAGTCGCGCTGCGCGCGGTGATGTGCTCGGCCGGAAGCGCCTCTTCGATCCGATCGATCTGGCCAGTCAATCCGCCGCCGATGTCCACGTATCCCGTCTCCAACCGCCTGGGAACGGTGTTGATCGCGGCAGGGGTGACCGGGGTGAACGGGAGCGGGTCCCCCAGCGTTCAGATCACCGTTGCGTCGGTGTGCCTGCGGGTGCCCGCGACTGGCGTGCACGTTTACCCCGCACTGTCATTAGCCCGATGGGCGCCGCCCTAACGAACGCTTGGCTGGCCAGCAACGGCCGCTCGCAGCTACTCCCCCGCGGCGCGCTCCGCGGCCTCGACCACGTTCGTTATGAGCAGCGCGACCGTCATCGGCCCCACTCCCCCAGGGTTCGGCGAGAGCCACCCGGCGACCTCGGCGACGTCGGGCGCGACATCCCCGTATACGACGCTCTTCCCAGACTCAGGGTCGGTCTCGCGCGTCACCCCGACGTCGAGCACGGCCGCGCCGGGCTTCACATCCGCCGCCGACACGATGTGCTTCACGCCGGCGGCGGCCACGATGACGTCCGCTTGCCGGAGGTGCGACGCCAGGTCGACCGTGCCGGTGTGGGTCAGCGTCACGGTCGCGTTGTACTCGCGGCGCGTGAGCAGGAGGCCGATCGAGCGGCCGATCGTCACGCCGCGGCCGACGACGACGACGTGCTTGCCGGCGAGCTCGTAGCCGTTGCGCACGAGCAGCTCGATGACGCCGCGCGGCGTGCAGGGCAGGGGCGTCGTGATCGGCGAGTTGACGTTGAGCACGAGCCGGCCGAGGTTGACCGGGTGCAGGCCGTCGGCGTCCTTCGCGGGGTCGATGCGCTCGAGGATCGCGTCGGTGTCGAGGTGCTTCGGCAGCGGCAGCTGCACGATGTAGCCGTGGCAGTCGGCGTCGGCGTTGAGCTCGTCGATGAGGGCCTGGACGTCCTCCTGCGACGCGTCGGCGGGCAGCTCGCGCTGGATCGAGTTCATCCCGATCGCCTCGGACTCGCGGTGCTTCATCCCGACGTACAGCTGCGACGCGGGGTCGGCGCCGACGAGCACCGTGGCGATGCCGGGCGTGATCCCCTTCTCCTTCAGCGCCGCGACGCGCTCTTTCAGCTCGGCCTTGATGTCGGCGGCGGCCGCGCGGCCGTCGAGCTTCTGTGCCGTCATGATCTGCCTTCCGGTCCGGCTCGCACCCGAGCCGCGGGTCGAAGTCGAGGAGAGGAGAAGGATGCCTCGGCCGAGGCATCCTGAATCCCTATGTCGATAGTGATATCAGAAGAGCCGCTATCGCGCGACGGCCCTTCCGTTGAGCGGGCGTCCTACTGCTGCAGCCCCGGGTAGAGCGGGAACGCGGCGGTGAGGGCCGCGACGCGCGCGCGGAGCTCTTCGACGTCGGCTCCCGGCAGCAACGCCTTCGCGATGATGTCGGCGACCTCGGTGAACTCCTCGTCGCCGAACCCGCGCGTCGCGAGCGCCGGCGTGCCGATGCGCAGGCCAGAGGTGACCATCGGCGGACGAGGGTCGTTCGGGACGGCGTTGCGGTTCACGGTGATGTGGATGTCGTGCAGGAGGTCTTCGGCCTGCTTTCCGTCGATCTCGGCGTTGCGGAGGTCGACGAGCACGAGGTGCACATCGGTGCCGCCCGAACGCACCGTGATGCCGGCGTCGGTGACGTCGGACTGCGACAGGCGCTCGGCGATGATGTGCGCGCCGCGGAGCACGCGCTCCTGGCGCTCCTTGAACTCCGGCGTCGCGGCGAGCTTGAACGCCGTGGCCTTCGCGGCGATGACGTGCATGAGCGGGCCGCCCTGCTGCCCCGGGAAGACGGCGGTGTTGAGCTTCTTGGCGAGGTCCTCGTCGTTCGTGAGGATGAAGCCCGAACGCGGGCCGCCGATCGTCTTGTGCACCGTCGACGAGACGACGTGCGCGTGGGGCACGGGCGACGGGTGCACGCCGGCGGCGACGAGACCGGCGAAGTGCGCCATGTCGACCCAGAGGTACGCGCCGACCTCGTCGGCGATGGCGCGGAAGCGCGCGAAGTCGAGCTGACGCGGGTACGCCGACCAGCCCGCGATGATGACCTTCGGCCGGTGCTCCACGGCGAGGCGGTGCACCTCGTCCATGTCGATGACGCTCGTCTCGGGGTCGACGCCGTACGCGACGATGTTGTAGAGCCGGCCCGAGAAGTTGATCTTCATACCGTGCGTGAGGTGGCCGCCCTGGTCGAGCGACAGCCCCAGGAGCGTGTCGCCGGGACGGGCGATCGCGTGCAGCACGGCGGCGTTCGCGGTGGCGCCCGAGTGCGGCTGCACGTTGGCGAACTTCGCCCCGAACAGCGCCTTGGCGCGGTCGATGGCGAGCTCCTCGGCGACGTCGACCTCTTCGCAGCCGCCGTAGTAGCGGCGGCCCGGGTAGCCCTCGGCGTACTTGTTCGTGAGGACCGAGCCCTGCGACTGCAGCACCGACACGGGCACGAAGTTCTCGGACGCGATCATCTCGAGGTACCCGCGCTGGCGGTCGAGCTCGCGCTCCAGCACCTGCGCGATCTCGGGGTCGACCTCGGCGAGGGGGGCGTTGAAGAACTGATCGGTCATGGCGATCTCCTTGACGACGGCTTTCGGGAGCGGCACGGGGTGCCGGGAATCACATCGGCCCAGGCGTGCGGTCGAATGCCGTAGTCGGTCGCTCCCCGGTGGTCGGCCACCTCAACGCCAGTCGCGACATAGCGAGCATAACGGATGCTGTCGCCCGGGGCGGTGGGGGGCGGGGCGTCTCGGGGGTTCGGGGTTGGCCCCTCCTCTCGCTTCGCTCGCTCGGGGACTGGGGGAAGCCGTGGGGCGCGGGGGCTTCGCTCGCTCGGGGACCGGGGGAAGCGAAGGCGCCCGGGCGCTTGCTCGCTCGGGGACCGGGAGAACGCTAGGCTGGAACTGACGTTTGTTAGGGATCTTTACTGAATCGTCGACGATCAGAATGGAGACACCGTGTCGCTACCCGCCGTCGTCCCCGCGCCCGCTTCGCTCGTGGCGGGCGCCTCCGCGCCGTTCCGGTTGGAGCAGCCGGTCCGGATCGCGGGAGACACGGATGCTGCGGCCGCCCTGGCAGCGCTCATCAGCGCGCGGACGGCCTTGGCGGTTCACCCTTCGGCAAGCTCAGGGACTGGAGGGCAAGGCTCCGAGCTCGGAGAGGGGGTTATCGAATTGCGGATCGACCCTTCGACGAGCCGAGCGACCGGGGGGCGGGAGTCGTACTCGATCGTCGTGGACGAGGCATCCGTCCGCGTCACGGGCGCCGACGCGGCCGGCCTCTTCTACGGCGTCCAGACGCTCGGCCAGCTGCTCACACGGGACGGGGGCGGATGGCTTGTGCCCGCCGTCGTCGTCGAAGACGCGCCGCGGTTCCGCTACCGCGGCGTCATGCTCGACGTCGCCCGCCACTTCCACTCCGTCGACACCGTCAAGGCGTACATCGACCGCGCAGCGGGGCTCAAGCTCAACGTGCTGCACCTGCACCTCTCCGACGACCAGGGCTGGCGCATCCAGCTCTCGTCCAGGCCGATGCTCACCGAGCTCGCGTCGCATTCCGCCGTGGGCGGCGATCCCGGCGGGTTCTACACCAAGGCCGACTATCGCGAGATCGTCGAGTACGCGGCATCCCGTCACGTCACCGTCGTTCCCGAGATCGACATGCCGGGGCACACGCACGCCGTGGGCGTCGCGTATCCCGAGCTCGCCGAGGCGCCGCTGCTTAGTCCCCTCATCGAAGACGTCATCGCGCAGTACGGGGGCGGCACGCCGACCCCCGGCGAGCTGTATCAGGGCATCGCCGTCGGATTCTCGTCGCTGAAGATCCACGACGAGGCGACCTATGACTTCCTCGCGGACGTGTTCGGCGAGCTCGCGGCGATGACCCCAGGCCCCTACCTCCACGTCGGGGGCGACGAGGCTCTCGGAACCGACCCCGACGACTTCGCCACCTTCATGGAGCGCGCGACCGACCTGGTCGCCGACCTCGGCAAGACGCCGATCGCGTGGCACGAGGCCGGCGCCGCCGCCGGGCTCAACCCCGACACGATCGGCCAGTACTGGGGCTACACGACACCCACCGAGGGCATGGACGACGACGCGCGCGCCTTCGTCCGCAATGGCGCACAGCTGATCCTCTCCCCCGCCGACGCCGTCTACCTCGACATGAAGTACGACGCGAGCACTCCGATCGGACTCGCGTGGGCCAACGGCCCGACGAGCGTCGAGCGCGCGTACGCGTGGGAGCCCGGCGAGATGATCGCCGGCGTCGACGAGTCGGACATCCTCGGCGTGGAGGCGCCGCTGTGGGCCGAGACCGTCCGCGGTCTCGCCGACATCGACCTCCTCGCCTTCCCGCGGATCGCCGCCGCCGCCGAAGCGGCGTGGTCGCCGCCGACCGGCGCGATCCCGCAGCGCTCGTGGGAGTCGTTCCGTGAGCGCGTCGGGTCGCTCGGGCCGCTGTGGACAAGCCTCGGCATCGGCTTCCACCCCTCCGACGAGATCCCCTGGACGACCGAGTGACGACTCTCCTCCATTCCGTGCGGCTCGTCGACGACGGCGCCGTGCACGACGACGCGTGGGTGCTGTTCGCCGGCGGACGCGTGTCGGCCCGGGGCACGGGTGGCGAGCGACCGGATGCCGCGACCGTCGTCGACGGCCGCGAGCTCGCCGGCGACGGGGCCGTCCTGACACCCGGGTTCGTCGACATCCACGGCCACGGCGGCGGAGGCGTCGCGTACGACGACGGCGCCGAGGCGATCCGCGCCGCGCGAACCCTGCATCGCGCGCACGGGACGACGCGGGCCGTGGTCTCGCTCGTGACCGCGCCCCTCGAGACGCTCGAGCGCCGGGCGGCGATGGTCGCCGACCTCATGACGACGGATGCCGACATCCTCGGATCGCACCTCGAGGGCCCCTTCCTCGACCCCGGTCACAAGGGCGCCCACGATCCGTCTCTCCTGCGACCGCCCGACGCCGCGTCGGTGGATCGGCTGCTCGAGGCGGGACGCGGCACCGTCCGGCAGGTCACGATCGCTCCGGAGCTGCCCGGCGGCCTGGACGCCATCCGCGCCGTCGTCGCCGCCGGGGCGGCGGCGGCCGTCGGTCACACCGGGGCCGACCTCGCGCAGTCGAGGGCGGCCTTCGACGCGGGAGCGACGATCCTCACGCACGCGTTCAACGCGATGCCCGGGCTGCACCACCGGCAGCCGGGGCCGGTCGCGGCCGCGGCATCCGATCCCCGCGTCACCCTCGAAGTCATCGCCGACGGAGTGCACCTCGACCCCGAGATCGTTCGCATCGCCTTCGCAGCGGCTGGGGGCCGCGTCGCCCTCGTGACGGATGCCATGGCGGCGGCAGGCGCCGAAGACGGCCGCTACGACCTCGGATCGCTCGCGGTCGACGTCGTCGGCGGTGTCGCACGGCTCGCCGCCGAGGGGTCGATCGCAGGATCGACGCTGACCCAGGATGCCGCGCTCCGCCTCGCCGTGAGGGCCGGCGTGTCGCTTCCCGACGCCGTCGCGGCACTGACGCGCGTGCCGGCGGCGGCGATCGGGCGCAGGGGCGACCTGGGAGCGCTGGCACCGGGCATGCTCGGCGATGCCGTGCTGCTGACCCGCGACCTGCACGTGCGCGGGGTCTGGGTCGGCGGCGAGCGCGCCTGAGCCGGCCCGCGCCGGGGCCGTTCCGCGCCTGAGCCGGCCCACGCCTGGGCCGTTCCGTGCCTGAGCCGGCCCACGCCTGGGCCGTTCCGCGCTTGAGCCGACCCGGAGCCGGACCCGGTCGCGATGGGTTATTCCCGTCTCCGCGGGCGCCGACGGGGGGCGGCGGCGCCCGCAGAGACGGGTTGCGGCCGTTGCATCCCCAAGGTGCAACGGCCGCGATTCCCGGAGAATCGGGGTGGGAAAACCCTCCCCCGAGTTCTCTCATCCCGCGGCGACCAGAGGCGTTCCGTTCCTCGGATCGTCGTGCCCGCGGGTTTCAGGAACGGAGCGGGCAATGTCTCCTGACCATGAGATGCGGCGCCTCGCGTTCTATGACGCGAAACTCCGAAAAAAATCCGAAGAGAATCCCAGCCGTAGCGGGAAAGCCCAGAACAACGGACAATAGAGCTACTTGGGGGGACAGTCGACGACGACTCTGGCGGTCCCGTATTGCAGATCCGGAGTTCCGCGTGACCAGCATCGACAGCCCGGGCGAGGCCGTCGGGATGGGCGAAAGCCCCGAGCCCGCCGATGCCGACCTCGTCCTGCGCACCCGTTCGGGAGACAAGACAGCCTTCGGCGAACTGTGGTTCCGCCACTATCGCTCCGGCATCGCCGTCGCCCGGTCCGTGAGCCCCGCGCTCGACCCGGACGACCTCGTGCAGGAGGCGTACGCCCGCATCTACCAGTCGATCCTCCGCGGCGGCGGGCCGACCGGATCGTTCCGCGCCTACCTCTTCACCAGCATCCGCAACGCCGCGGCGGGCTGGGGGCGCAGCAGCCGCGAAGACACCGTCGACCTGCTCGACACGATCGAAGATCCGGCGACCAGTGATGAGGCGACGGATGCCGCGCTCGACCGGAGCCTGACGCACTGCGCCTTCCGGAGCCTTCCCACACGCTGGCAGGAGGTGCTCTGGTACACCGAGATCGAGCAGATGAAGCCCGCCGAGGTCGCTCCCCTCCTCGGGATGAAGCCGACCGCCGTGGCTCAGCTCGCCTTCCGGGCTCGGGAGGGCCTGCGGGAAGCCTGGATCCAGGCGCATCTGAAGTCCGTCGAGGATGGGTCCGACTGCCAGTGGACGATCGAGCGGATGGGCGCCCACGCTCGCGAGAACCTCTCACGGCGGGACCGCCGCAAGGTCGACGAGCACCTCGCCGACTGCCCGCGCTGCGCCATCGTCGCCGCGGAGGCCAAGGAGGTGTCGAGCCGGCTCGCGCTCGTCCTGCTGCCGCTCGCCCTCGGCGCGACCGGCGCGGCGGCGTACCTGGCCAACCTGCAGGGCGGCGGCGTTCCCGCGGTCGCGATGGCGGCGGGCCCGACCCCGGTGATCCCGTCCGGCGTCGGAGCCGACCCCAGCGCGGTCGTGAGCGGCACGACCTCGGGGTCGGGCGGCTCCGCCGCCGTCGGCACGAGCGGATCGGCGGCCGGGAGCGGGTCGGTCGCGGGCGGCGGCTCAGCGGCGGGAGGTTCGGCCGCAGCGGGCGGAACCGCGGCCGGAGGAACGGCGGCCGGCGGAACGGCCGCCGGAGGAACGGCGGCGGGCGGAACCGCGGCCGGCGGAACGGCTCTTACGGGAACGGCCGCGGCCGGCGGATCGGCGATCGCGGGTGGTTCGGCAGCGGTCGGAGGAACCGCCGGCCTGGTCGGCTCGGCGGCCGGCGCGACCGCGGGAGCGGTCGGGATCGGCGCGGCGGCCACCGTGGCCGGCGGCGGCGTGCTGTCGGGCATCGGCGCGATCATCGGCGTGACCACGGCGGCCGCCGTCCTCGTCGGATCGGCGGTCGCGGCATCCGTCGTCGCTCCGAGCGCCTTCGGGCTGCCGGGGCCGGATCCGGCGGCCGGCGCGGCGTCCAGCCAGACGATCGTCGAGGAGGCCTCTGCGCCCGCGGCCGGAGCCGTGTCGACGGGCGAACGCGGCGCCGGGGGGACCGGTGGCGGTGCGGAACTCTCCTACCCGGCCGGCATGCCCTCCCCCGGCGGCGCCTCGGTGACGCTCACCGACGCGCAGCCGACCGTCACGCTGACGGTCACGGGCGAGCCCGGTGCAACCGCCGAAGTGCTGCTGAACGGCGCGGTCGCCGATTCCGTCGTGCTCGACGCGTCGGGCACGGCGACGGTCTCGGTGGCGCCGACCTATGGGCAGCTCGTCAGCGACGCGCGGATCGGCCTGCGGTACCGCTCGGGCGAATGGGCGGGCACGGCCCGGTCGGTCCGCCTGAGTGATCTCGCCGATCTGGCCCAGATCCTCGCGGCGATGAAGCCGCAGACGAATCAGGGCGGCGCCAAGGGGCAGGACGCGGACGTGGATGCCGCGAGCCGCCGCGGGGCGGGCGAGCACACCACGCCGGGAACAGGTGGCCAGGGCACCCCGGGAACCGGCGGCCAGGGCGCGGGGAACGCGTCGACGGGCAGTGGCGAGAAGTCGACCGGGAACGGCGGTGCGAACGGGAACGGCAGTGCCGGTCGCGACGGGTCGGCCACCGACTCGACCGACACGACCCGCGCCACGGCGCCGGGCAGGAGCGGGACGGCCGCTCAGGCCGACCCCGGCATCCCGCGGAACGCCGGCACGACCGGCGAGAACAACCGCACGACGACCGGGGGCACGGGCGGCGGGAACGGCGCAGCCACCGGCGCCGGGAAGAGCGCGAGCGGCGTCCCCGCGGAGTCCGACAGCGGCGCAGCTTCGCCGGGCACGGCCGGCTCGAGCGCGAACAGCACAGGCTCCGGCGCCCGCGGCGCCACCTCCGCCGGCAACACCGGCACGGGTCCGGCGGGCTCCAGCGGAAGCGCGAAGAGCGGCTCCGCGGCCGGGGGAACCTCAGACCCGCGCACCCCGGCCACGCCGGGCAAGGGAAAAGGCGCTCCTCCCGAGACGCCTGCGACACAGGTCGGGCGAGGCATCCCGATCGCCCCCGTCGAGACCGAAGAGGCAGCCACGCCCGCCGCTTAGACTGGAGGTCATGCCCGACACTCCCCCGGTCCGCCCCACCGCGCCGGCTCAGCCCGAGCCCGGAGTGGGGACGCCCCTCTCGGGCATCGACATCCTCGCGTTCGTGTGTGAGCTCTTCGCGTTCGCGTCGCTGGCGATCTGGGGGTTCCTGTACTGGGCCTTCCCGTGGAACATCGTGTTCGGCATCGGCGCCCCCGTCGTCGCGATCCTCATCTGGGCGCTCTTCGTCTCGCCGCGGGCCGTGTTCGCGGTGCACCCCTTCATTCGCGGCCTCGTCGAGCTGCTCGTCTACGCGTCGGCCACGATGGCCTGGTGGAGCCTGGGCCAGCCGTGGATCGGCCTGGTCTTCGGCGTCGTCGCGGTCACGATCGGCGTCCTCGCGGGGCGGCGCCGGTTCGCGTGACGACTCCGGCCGACGACGTCGTCGCACGCCTGCGCCCTGCGCTCGGGGAGCGCGTCGACACGTCGGAGGCCGCACGGCATGACGCCCGCGCCGACAAGTCCGGGCACGCGGCATCCGGTCTGCCGCTCGCCGTCGTCCACGCGCGGTCGGTCGACGACGTGCAGCAGACCCTCCGCATCGCCACCGAGACCCGCACGCCCGTCGTGACACGCGGCGCGGGCACGGGCCTCGCCGGCGGCGCCAACGCCGGCGGCGGCGAGATCGCGCTCTCGGTGCGCGGCATGACGCGCATCCTCGAGGTGCGCCCCGACGATCTGCTTGCGGTCGTGGAGCCGGGGATCCTCAACGCCGAGCTGAACGCCGCCCTCGCCGAGCACGGCCTCTGGTGGGCGCCCGACCCCGCCAGCCGCGCGATCTCGACGGTCGGGGGCAACATCGCGACGGGCGCGGGAGGACTGCTGTGCGCCAAGTACGGCGTCGTGCGCGACGCGGTGCTCGGCGTCGACCTCGTCCTGGCCGACGGACGCCTGCTGAAGCTCGGCCATCGCACGGTCAAGGGCGTCACGGGCCTCGACCTCACGTCGCTCGTGATCGGCTCCGAAGGCACGCTCGGCGTCGTCGTCGGGGCGACGCTCAAGCTCCGCCGACTCGTTCCCGGCACGGTCTGCACGATCGCGGCGACGTTCCCCGACGTGCGGACGGCAGCCGAGGCATCCTCCGCCGTCACGGCGTCGGGCGTGCAGCCGGCGATCATGGAGCTGATGGATGCCGCGTCCCTCCGCGCCGTCCACGCTCTGCTGGAACTCGAGCCGCCCACGCCGGGGGCAGCGCAGCTCACGATCCAGACCGACGGTCCGGGGGCGGATGCCGAGGCCGACGCCATCGCGGGGGTGCTCCGCGGTGCGGGAGGCACGGTGGCCCTGACGCACGACCGCGCGGGAGGCGAGCGCCTCCTCGCGATCCGCCGCTCGATGCACCCCGCGATGGAGACCCTCGGCACGACGCTCATCGAGGACGTGTCGGTGCCCCGGAGCATGCTCCCGGCGATGTTCGACGAGATCGCTCGCGTCGAGCGCGATCACGGCATCGAGATCCCGACCGTCGCCCACGCCGGCGACGGCAACCTCCACCCGAACTTCATCTTCCACGGTGAGGTCGGGCCCGATGGCACGATCGAGGTGCCGCCCGCGGTCTGGGACGCCGCCGACGACCTCTTCCGCGCCGCGCTGCGCCTCGGCGGAACCCTCACGGGCGAGCACGGCGTCGGCGTGCTCAAGCGCCGCTGGCTCGTCGACGAGCTCGGCGATGACCAGTGGGAGCTGCAGCGCCGGATCACCCGCGTCTTCGACCCGCTCGGCATCCTCAATCCCGGCAAGGTGTTCGCGCGGTGACGCCCGAGATCCGGGTCAGCGCGGCCGTGGTGACGGATGCTGCGGCCCGCGCCCTGGTCGTCCGCAAGGCCGGGACGATCCTGTTCATGCAGCCGGGCGGCAAGCACGAGCCCGGCGAGTCCCCCGCCGCGGCGCTCGTGCGCGAGCTTCGCGAGGAGATCGGCGTCGTCGTGGACGAGCGGGCGCTGGTCCCCCTCGGGACCTTCACGACGGATGCCGCGAACGAGCCCGGCCACCGGGTCGTCGCCGACGCGTTCCGTGTGCAGATCGAGCCGGGCTCGGTGGTCCGCGGCGGCGAGATCGAGGAGGTGCGGTGGATCGGCGCGGGGGACGCGGCATCCACTCCCCTCGCTCCGCTCAGTCGCGATCTGCTGCTTCCGCTCGTCTGGGAAGGCTGAGCACTCGGCGGTCGGAGGATCAGCCCGGCGTCGGAGGATTCGGCCGGATCCATCCGACGGCGGGCGATGTCTCCGACCGAATGCGAGGGGGTCCGGCCGGGCGCGGCACGGGCGGCGCGTTTCGTCTCGCTTCGCTCGCTCAACGACCGGGGGTCACAGGCGGCGCGTTTCGTCTCGCTTCGCTCGCTCAACGACCGGGGGCACGGGCGGCGTCTGCGCACTCGGCGGTCGGAGGATCAGCCCCGCGTCGGAGGATTCGACCGGATCCATCCGACGGCAGGCGATGTCTCCGATCGAACGCCGGGGATCCGGGGGGCCGGGTGGCGCGTTTCGTCTCGCTTCGCTCGCTCAACGACCGGGGGCACGGGCGGCGTCTGCGCACTCGGCGGTCGGAGGATCAGCCCCGCGTCGGAGGATTCGACCGGATCCATCCGACGGCAGGCGATGTCTCCGACCGAACGCCGGGGATTCGGGGGTCACGGCACGCGCGGCGCGTTTCCCCTCGCCACGCTCGCTCGACGACCGTCGCGGCGGACCGTCAGATCGCCTGCCAGGCGGGCTTGTTCTCGTACGTGTAGCGGTAGTAGTCGGCGAAGCGCAGGCGCGAGGCGGCCGCCTCGTCGACCACCACGGTCGCGCGGGGATGCAGCTGGATCGCCGAGCCCGGGAGCGACGCGGTGAGCGGTCCCTCGACGGCGCCGGCGACCGCCTCGGCCTTGCCTGCGCCGAAGGCGAGGAGCACCAGGTGCCGCGCGCGCAGGATGGTCCCGAGACCCTGCGTGATGCAGTGCCGGGGAACGTCGTCGACCGAGTCGAAGAAGCGCGCGTTGTCGTCGCGGGTCTGCTCGGTGAGCGTCTTCACGCGGGTCAGCGACGCGAACGACGAGCCGGGCTCGTTGAAGCCGATGTGCCCGTCCGTGCCGATCCCGAGGAGCTGCAGGTCGACGCCGCCCGCGGCGAGGATGGCCTCCTCGTACTCCTCCCCGGCGTGCTCGATCCCGTCGAGCGACCCGTCGGGCACGCGGATGAGGGCCGGGTCCAGGCCGAGCGGCTCGACGACCTCGCGCTGGATGACCGAGCGGTACGACTCGGGGTGCGCGGGGTCGAGGCCGACGTACTCGTCCAGGGCGAACCCGCGCACGCGCGAGACGTCGATGCCCTTCAGGCGCGGCTCGAGCGCCTGGTAGACCGGAAGCGGAGTCGACCCGGTCGCGAGGCCGAGCACGGCCTCCCGGTTCCTCTCGATGAGCCGGACGATCGCGTCCGCGACGAGAGAGCCCGCAGCCGCGGCATACGGAACGATGATGATCTCAGCCACGGGCCAGCACCTCTTCGGGCTCGGGGTCGTGCGCGCCGATGAGGGCGGCGCCGAGAGCCGCCGCGGGCGAGCCGGTCGGCAGCAGCTCGACGCGCTCGTCGAGCCGCAGCGACCGCATGAACGGGGATGCCTCGGCACTCGCGGCGAGCTCGGCCGCGACGTCGGTCATCAGGCGCTGCCCGAGCGCGGTCACTCCGCCGCCCAGCACGACGACATCGACGTCGGCCGTCAGCACGAGGATCCGCACGCCCGCCGCAACACCCCGCGCGAGACCGACGCGGAGCGCCTTGGCCTCGGGATCGCCGGCGTCGGCGGCGTCGAACACGTCGCGCACGGGAAGCTGTGCGGGGCGGCCCCACCGCTCGGCGATCGCCCCGCCCCCGGCGAGCGCCTCGATGCAGCCGCGCTGACCGCACCGGCAGAGCGGACCGTGGGGGTCGACCGAGATGTGTCCGACCTCGCCCGCCGTGCCCCGCGCACCGCGCCACAGCTCGCCGTTCGCGACGATGCCGGCCGCGATGCCGGTGCCGAGATTCAGATAGGCCATCGAGCCGTGGCGGATGCCGAACCCGGACGCGCCGCCGCGCAGAGCGTACGCCCCGAAGGCGGCGGCCTTGACGTCGTTCTCGACACGGACCGGGATGCCGAGCGCCGGCGCGACGGCCCCGGCGAGGTCGAGCTCGTCGACGCCGAGGTTGACCGCGTGCGCCACGCGCCCCGTCTCCGCCTCGATCTGGCCCGGGATGCCGATGCCCACCGATTCGATGTCTTCCAGGCCGACCGCGGCATCCGTCGCCACGGCGCGAACCGCCGCGACCGCGGTGCGCACGATCTCGTCGCCGCCCCACCCGGTCGCCAGGCGCACGCGGGCGGCAACGGCACCGACGGAGTCGACGACGACCGCGTCGGTCTTCGTGCCGCCCATGTCGAGTCCGACTCTCACCGGCCGTCCTCCCCTCGGAGGGCGGCTGCATGCTGCGCGCCCATCAGCCCTTGACCGCCCCCGACACGAGGCCGCTGGTCATGCGGTGCTGGACGATGAGGAAGAACACGATGACCGGCACCGCCATGATCGTCGAGGCGGCCATGATGAGCGCCCAGTCCGTCGCCTTCGTCGCCTGTACGAACGCGCGCAGCCAGATCGGCAGCGTCATCGATTCGGGACGCGTCATGATGACCAGCGCGAAGACGAACTCGTTCCACGCCTGGATGAAGGCGAAGACGCCCGTCGCGATGAGTCCCGGGGCGAGCAGCGGGAAGGTGATCCGCCAGAAGGCGCCGGTGCGACTGCATCCGTCGATCATCGCCGCCTCTTCGAGGTCCGCCGGAACACCGTTGACGAACCCGCGCAGCGTCCAGATCGTGAACGGCAGCACCAGGGCGATGTAGACGAAGCTCAGGCCGATGATCGTGTTGAGCAGGTACCAGCCGTCGAGAAGACGGAAGACCGAGACGATCATGGCCTCCGCCGGGATCATCTGGATGACGAGGATCGCGATGATGAACGACGTGCGGCTGCGGAAGCGGTAGCGCGAGACGGCGATCGCGGCGAGGAAGGCGAAGACCAGCGCGGCGACGAGGGTCAGACCGGTCACGGCCATCGAGTTCAGGAGAGACGTCACCAGGCCGTCGTCGCCGAACGCGGCCTGGTAGTTCTTGAGCGTGAACTCGTCCGGCCACCAGTGAGGAGCCGTCGACTGCAGCGCCGAGTTCGGCAGGAACGACGAGTTCACCATCCAGTAGACCGGGAACAGGGATGCGACGATCACGACGATCGCGGCGATGTTGAGGAAGACGCGCGAGACGGCGCTTCGCGGACGGGCGGTCATGACTCCTCCTGCTTGAGCATCGAGCGGATCCAGTACGCCGAGATCGGCAGCAGGATCGCGACGAGGATGACCGAGATCGCGCCGCCGGCGCCGAGGTCGCCGGAGGCCATCGAGACGCTGTAGATGTAGACGCCGATCGTGTTCGTCTCGGCCCGCACGCCGCCGATCGACTGCAGGGCGTAGATCTGCGCGAACACCCGCAGGTCCCAGATCACCTGCAGGACGAGGACGACGAGCAGGATCGAGCGGATGTAGGGAAGGACGATGAGACGGAATCGGGCGAGCCCGCCCGCACCGTCGAGCGACGAGGCTTCGAGCACCTCGTCGGGCACCTGGGTCAGGCCCGCGTAGGTGCTGAAGGCGACGAAGGGGATCGCGCCCCACGTGATGATGATCGCCGCGACGGCGAAGAAGCTGACGGGATCGATGAGCCAGCTGTGGCCCATCCAGTTCTCCCCGGTGAGCTGGGTGAGCGCCCAGTTCACCAGGCCGTACTGCGTGTCGAAGATCCAGCCCCAGACGATCGTCGCGGTGAGAGCGGGCATCGCCCACGCGAGCAGCAGCGAGACCGAGACGGCTGTGCGCATGACGGCGCCGAGCTTGGTCATGAGGACGGCGATCGCGACGCCGAGGAGCATCGTGGCGACGACGCTCACGACGCACAGGGCGATGCTGCGACCCAGCACGCCCCAGAACTCGGGGTCGGTCAGCACCTCGGCGTAGTTCTGGAGCCCGATGAACTCGGGCGGGGCTCCGAAGATCTGGGCGCGGCCGAACTTCTGGAACGACATGATCACGAGCTGCACGAGCGGCCAGCCGATGAACACGGCGAGCATGATCAGCGCGGGCGCGAGCAGCGCGAGCGGCGTCCAGGGGAACTTCCGTCGCTTGGGCGGCGATCCGTGGTCGGACGGCGCCGCGGGGCTCGACGCCACCTCAGGAATGGAGATGGTCGACATGACTCGCCTCCTCTCAGGGGAATTCTGTCGGACCCGGGGTCCGGCGGACATGGGACGGGGCGCCCCGCACGCAGGGCGCCCCGTCGGGACGGCGTCAGCCGTTGAGGATCGCCTCGATCTGCTCATCGGCGTCCTGCGCGAGCGACTTCACGTCGCCGCCGTTCGCGATGTTCACGAAGAGGTCCTGCATGATGCCCTGCGCCTCGACGTCCGCCCAGTTCGGGGATGCCGGGGTGAGCTTGGCGTTTGCGGCGGCCGCGGCGATGACCTGGGCGAGCTCGGGCGTGGCGGCGGCGACCTCGTCGCCGAGCGACGTCAGGGCGGGCACGAGGCCGGCCTTGGCGAGGATCGTCTGGTAGTCGTCGCTCAGCATGATCTCGAGCGCCTTCTTGGCGAGGTCCGGGTTCTGCGACTTCGCGGCCACGCCGACGTTGGAGCCACCGGCGAACACCTGAGCGGTGCTGCCCTCCTTCATGCCGGGCAGGGCGAAGTAGCCCGTCGTCTCGGCGACGGCGGTGGGCTGCTTGTCCTCGTCGGCGACGATCGACCAGTACGCCCAGCTCGGCGCCGAGTAGGTCGCGGCCTGCTCGGTGCGGAAGGGCACCCAGCCGTCGGCCTCGTCGCCGTCCTTCGGAGCGAGCGACGCCTGCGTCATGAGCGTCTGGACCTGCTCGAGGCCCTTGACCGAGGCGTCGTCAGAGAGCTGGGCGTCCCACTTGTCGCCCTTCTTCACAGCGATCTCGCCGCCGTTCTCCCAGATGAAGGGCAGGGCGTTGTACCAGTCCTTGCCCGGGAAGTAGACGCCCGAGACTCCGGGGAGCGCCTGCGCGAGGGTGAGGCCGTTCGACACGTAGTCGTCGAGCGTCGCGGGGACGGTGACGCCGGCCTGGTCGTACATCGCCGTGTTGTAGAACACGACGCGTGCGCCCGAGTAGTACGGCGCGGCGTACAGCTTGCCGTCCCACGAGCCCGCCTCGACGAAGCCGGGAAGCAGGTCGTCGCCGCCGAGCTCCTTCTTGATGTCCTCGATGTCGAGGAGGGCGCCGCTCGAGGTGAAGGCAGGCGCCTGCGTGTTGCCCATCTCGACGACGTCCGGGCTGTCGTTCGACGACAGGCTCGTCGTCAGCTTGTCGACGAGGCCGGTCCACTGCTGCTCCTCGATGACCAGCGTCGAGCCCGGGTTCTCCTCCTCGAACGTCGTCTTGAGGTAGTCACGGGCTTCCTGCGGCGTGTCGGTGCCGACGAGCCAGACGCGGATCTCCGCGCCTTCGCTGCCCGTGGAGCCTGCGTCGCCTCCCGTGGAGCAGCCGGCGAGGACGAGCGCCGAGGCGCCGAGCAGTGCGAGTGCTCCGAGCGTCTTCTTCATGGTGTCTTCCTTTTGTGTTCTCTTGGTTTTCGGAGGGGCCGGGGCGGCCCATCCGGGGGAAGTTCGGGTGTCCGGGATGCCCCGGGAGCACGGTCGGGCTGTGCTACGACACCCCCAGTTGTCCCGACAGGACCATGACGGCCGCGCCGCGCAGGACGATGTCCTGGCCTTGCTCCGTCATCCGCACACGGACGCCGTCGTGGAACTCGGCGAGCGTTCGGGTGCGGAGGGTCTCGACGGTCGCGTGCGCGAGAGGTCCGTCGAGAAGTTCGGTGGGGCCGGAGAGCACGATCTCCGACACGTCGAGCACGCCCACGACCGGGGCGAGGGCGATCCCCAGGCGCTCCCCCGCATCGCGGAGGATCCCGGTGCGGGCCTCGTCGTCGGGGGCTTCGGCGAGCCGGGCGGACAGCGGGGGCACGGCGAGCCACGCCTCGAGGCATCCGATCTTGCCGCACACGCACACGGGGCCGCCGTCGGTGCCGACGGTGACGTGGCCGATCTCGCCCGCCGCGAAGTGCGCTCCCCGCATGGGCTGACCGGACGCGAGGAGGCCGGAGCCGACACCGCGTCCGACCTTCACGAGGAGGACGTCGTCGCCGGCGCCGCCGAAGGTGTACTCCGCCAGGACGGCGGCGTTGGCGTCGTTCGCGACGAGGACGGGAAGGCCGAGCTCCTCGCGCAGCGTGCTCTCGAGATCGAAGCCGGCCCACCGGAAGTTCGGAGCGGTGAGGATCACGCCGTGCTCGTTCACGACGCCGGGGGTGCCGACGCCGACGCCGAGCACGGGAGCGTGCGAATCGGCGACGAGTTCGCGCGCGAGGTCGACGACGACACCCACGACGTCCTCGTCGGCGCCGGGGACGGGGACGTGGCGGCGGGCGACGATGTCGCCGTCGAGGGTCAGGACGGCCCCGATGAACTCGTCGCTGCCGGAGAGATCGAGGCCGACGATGCGGTGGCCGTCGCGGTCGAGGTCGACGAGCATGGCGGGCTTTCCGGGTCCGGATGCCTCGCGCACGCCCTTCTCGGCGACGAAGCCGTCGGCGATGAGCTCGCCCACGAGATCCGAGATCGTCACCCGGGTGAGACCCGTCTCGCGCGATAGGTCGGCGCGGCTCATCGCGCCCTGGTGGAAGAGCGTCTGCATGACGAGCGACCGGTTGTGGCCGCGCGCGTGCTCGGGGAGCACCTTGCCGCCCTGGCGGAGGGCGCGGCCGGGCCCGAAGGAGCGCCCGGCGCTTCCCGAGGCGGTGCGCGGCGGCTCGAGGGTGGAAGAGCCGCGCTGCGCTTCCGATGCAGTCATGTTTGTTAGTAGACCTTACGAACAAACGAAGCGCAAGTCTGGACGCTGATTTGGATGGAGGGTTTACAAACTTGTTACATTCCGTGATCGACACCTGTTGTCTTCAACGGGCGGATGCTGTCGCTTATGGTGGGCGCGGAGGCATCATGAACCGTCGCATCGCCGCCCTGTCGCTCTCGGTCGCCGCCGTGCTCGCCCTCGCCGGCTGCACGGTCGCGCCCCCTTCAGACGACGCGGACACCTCGACCCGCACCGCGCCGAGCAGCTCGGCCTCGGCGCGCCCCTCCCCCTCGGCGAGCGGGGATGCGCAGTCGATCGAGGAGGCCTGCACCCTCATCCAGGACACGATCACCGAAGCCACCGAGGACTTCGGCGAGGCGGCGACGACCGACCCCGCACAGGTCGTGGAGGCGATGGAGTCAGCCGCCGAGAAGCTCTCGGCCGCGGCATCCCGGATCTCCAACGACGACGTGGCGGCCGTCCTGCCGGACCTCCAGGACATGTTCGCCAAGACCGCGGAAGTCATGCAGGGAATCGTCGACGGCGACGTGTCGAAGCTCGAGGAGCTGTCGACGCTCGGTGACGACTTCCAGGAGACGAGCGAGCGATTCCAGCAGCTCTGCGCGCCGGAGTGAGCTCAAGCGGGCGACTGTGATAGGACCGTTGCCCATTTGGAATATGTCATCCCGTAGCATGGAACGGCATGTTCGGGAGCCGGGGGGTTTTGGCATGACCGATCTGGCCACGAGGCCTGACGCCAATGAGTCGTCCGACGACGAGACGGCGACCATCGACGCCACCGCGCAGTCGGACGACACCGTCGAGACGGCACCGCCCGAGTACGAGTGGGCTCCGACCGAGCCGGCTCCGAAGAAGCGCCACCTGTGGCTGTGGATCGGGATCCCGGTCGCGGCGGTCGCCGTCGGCGTCGGCGTGACCTCCCTGTTCCTCATCGCCCCCGGCACCTCGATCGCCGGCGTGCCCGTCGGCGGTCTCACGCCGGGCGCCGCCGCCGAGGCGGTGCAGAGGCAGCTCGACGTGACGACCATCGTGCTCACGGGCCCGGGCGGAGACGCCGAGATCACGGGCGACGAGCTGGGCGCGACGATCGACGCCAAGGCCCTCGCCGACGAGGCCTTCGCCGCGCACCCCGCGTGGAACCTGACCGCCTGGAACCCCGAGGCGACCGAGGTCGTCGTGACCCTCGACCCCGAGACCGCGACCGAGGCGCTTCGAGCCGCCGTCCCGTCGATGTACACCGACCCGACGAACGCGACGATCGCCTTCGACGGCGCGAGCGCGACCTACGTCGTCGGGCCCGCTGTCGACGGATCCGGCATCGACGTCGCGTCGGTCCAGACGGCGCTGACGGATGCCTTCGCCTCCGGCGAGACGACGGTCGACCTGGCTGCCACGATGGCGGCCGTCCCCGCCGAGGGGACGACCAGCGTCGCCCAGGCGACCGCCGGCATCCTCAACGGCATGCTCGACACCGCCGGCTTCTACGTGGGCGAGGAGCGGACCGTCCCGATCGACCGCGCGACCTTCGCCTCCTGGCTCACCGTCACCCCCGCCGAACGCGGGACCTTCGCGATCAGCGCCGATGCCAACGCCATCCAGCCGATGGTCGACGGCCTCGCCGGCGCCGTCAACCGCGCGCCGGTCGACTCGACCACGATCGTCAACTCGTCGGGCCGCGTGCTGAGCACGCCGACCGAGGGGGTCGTCGGGCGCGAGCTCGGGGCGACGGACGGCATCGCGAAGTCGTTCGCCGAGCAGATCGGCGCGGGCAACGCCGCGTACGCGCTCCCCGTCACCGAGGTGCCGTTCACGACGACGAGCCTCGCGCGGATGCTCGAGGTGGACCTCAGCGAGCAGCGCCTGTACGTGAAGGAGAACGGCAACGTCGTCGACTCCTGGCCCATCTCCAGCGGCACGGGCAGCACGCCGACCTACACGGGTCGCTACACGATCGGCTACAAGACCTCGGTTCAGACGATGAACGGCTACGACCGTGACGCGGCCGGCAACATCACGGGCACGTATTCGACGCCCAACGTCCGATGGCCGATGTACTTCAACGGCGGCCAGGCCTTCCACGGCGTGTACTGGCACAACAACTTCGGCCGCACGATGAGCCACGGCTGCGTCGGCATGCCGGAGTGGCGTGCACAGTGGATCTACAACTGGGCGCCGAGCGGCACGGACGTCTACATCCACAACTGACCGACAGCAGCTTCGGACACGAAGAAGAGCGGATGCCTCGTGAAGTGGCCCCCGGAAGTTGGACTGGCCATTTGAGAGCCTAAGTCGCAAGGGCCTGCGCTCGGTATTGCACCGGGCTCAGGCCCTTGAGCTTTG